>CAZAMZ010000026.1:0-12153 GCA_964486375.1 uncultured Synergistaceae bacterium
GAGCCTCTTCCCCATTGCCTATCTTAAGGATCGGCGAGAATCCCCTGGCCTTGAGCTGTATGGATTGTACAGAAGTCCCGGTAAGGTCATCACAAAGAACGAAATATCTCTGTTCCCTGTTATTCTCCATCTTGCCCCCAATTGACAGAGGTCCTGCCTGCTCTTTCATCTTATGACCCTCACGTAAAGGCCCTGCACAGGATCATATCTGATTCTATCAAAAGAGGGAGATAGCGAAAGATGCAATGGGGAAAAACCCGGGCGACGATCACCGTAACTTCCCTTTTATAAAACGGGGTTATCTATTCTTTGAATTTGTATATGAAATGTGCTATATTCGCAATAGTAATGCTAAAGGGGAGTAGCTTCGCGGCACTGTCACCATCACGGCGAAAAACGCCTGGCAGCGCCGGCGGATAATATCCGCAAGCGAGACTTTTAGTGTGGCCATGCCGCATTGAAAGTCTTTTTTTTATTTCAGGAGGATGAAAATGGACTGGTTAGCCGATCTGTATGGAGCTGTGGACTACCGGCAACTCATTATGTTATTTGTAGGAGCGGCCCTGATATGGCTGGCAACGGCCAGGAATTACGAACCGAACCTTCTTCTGCCCATGGGTTTCGGAACGATCCTCGTGAATTTGCCTCTCTCCTCAGCCATCACGAGAATAGCTGAAGGCTCTGTCCAGGTGGGGGCATTGAGCCTGCTCTTCGATATAGGCATATCGACGGAACTCTTCCCCCTTTTGATCTTTATTGCTGTAGGCGCGATGATAGATTTTACCCCGCTCCTGACCCGCCCGGTAATGTTCCTTTTCGGTCTTGCTGCGCAACTTGGCATTTTTCTCACCATGGGCCTTGCTCTTCTGTTGGGCTTTGATATCAGGGAGGCGGCTTCAATAGGGATAATCGGGGCCGCTGACGGTCCTACATCTATATATGTTTCTGCGAGATTTGCCCCTCATCTGCTGGGAGCCGTCTCAGTGGCCGCGTACACCTACATGGCAATAGTCCCGATCATACAGCCTCCCGTAATCCGGCTTCTCACTACCCGCGACGAGAGAAGGATCACGATGAATTACTCTGAAAAGTCTGTATCCCGGAGAACGAAGATCCTTTTCCCGATCACCGTGACAATTGTTGCCGGGATCATAGCACCCGCCTCGGTATCTCTTATCGGGTTCCTGATGTTCGGGAACCTGATCAGGGAATCAGGGGTCCTGGAACGACTTTCCCTTGCCGCACAAAATGAACTGGCAAACCTGGTCACCCTGCTTCTTGGCCTTTCCATCTCTGCCACAATGACCGGGGAGAGATTCGTACAGCCGGTCACACTGCTTGTCATCACCATGGGCCTTGTTGCCTTCATCCTCGACACGGCGGCGGGCGTACTCGCGGCAAAATTATTGAACCTTTTCCTCAAAAAGAAAATCAACCCCATGGTAGGCGCTGCCGGAATATCGGCCTTCCCCATGTCGGCAAGGGTTATCCAGCGCATGGGAAAGGCCGAGAACAGGGATAATTTTCTTCTTATGCATGCCGTCGGGGCAAATGTTGCAGGCCAGATAGGATCAGTCCTTGCCGGAGGCATACTCCTGGCCTGGCTTTCGTGAACAGACAGCCAGGCAGGTCATCCCATTTCGGTCACCGGGAATGGCCGAATTGCCGGAACTCCGGGTTGATCAAACCCGGGATCTCTTCACCCCGGGAAAGGGCAAGAACTGATTCCACCGCTCCCCGAACCTCCCTGTGGAGGGCCTCAGGCGTCCATGACGCAAGGTGGGGTGTCAGGATAACATTCTCCAGGTCCAGCAGCGGATGGTCCGGACCAGGGGGCTCCACCTCGAACACATCGAGGGCTGCGAAGGCCAGCCGTTCTTCCCTTAGGGCTTTCTCCATTGCGCTTTCATCGATCAGCTGCGCCCGAGCCGTATTGATGATGCCTGAGGTGGGTTTCATCATCCCCAGTGCTTTTTCCGAGATCATGTCCATGGTCGATCCATTCAGGGTGCAGTGGAGGCTCAGCACATCAACACGGGGAAGGATGTCCTCCAGGGTCTTCCGGAATGAAACATATTCCGGTTCGCTGCCGTCAGGGTCATAAAAGGGGTCGTAAACTTCGACCCCGCAGCTGAAGCCCTGCAGTCGGTTGGCAACTTCCCGGCCGATAGCCCCGTACCCGACCAACCCCACGATCTTTCCCCTGAGTTCCCTGCCGAACATATCGGTAGTATTCCTGTTCAGGCCGCTTCCGATGGTCTTTGAAATGAAGGGGAACCTCCTGAGGCAGTCAAGCACAAGCATGACGGTGAACTCCGCAACGGTCGTAGAATTTGAACCGGGTACATAGGTCACGGCTATCCCCTTTTTTGTGGCGGCAGGGATATCCACACTCGAGGGTTTCCCCCCGCATTTGGCAATGATCCTGAGAGACGGAAGGACTTCCATATCCTCTGCGGAAAAGCCGCAACTTGACGTAATTATCGCCCCGTAAACATTCCGGGATACTTCTCTGACCACACCTTGATCTATCGGACCTTGGGGGTAGTAAAATTCGACATTTCCTGCCTCACTAAGGGATGAATACCATTCTTCCGGCCCTTCTGGTTCGATAACGACGATCTTCCTCTCTTCCGGCATGACGGTCCTCCTTCTTTTGAATGCTGCACTCACAGGCCAATTCTATATGAGCACGACAGGGAAATGCTAACGATCGGCCAGGTATCAACTTTGCAGGATATTATTGGACCATCCAAAAAGAAGATCCTATCCTGGTATTGAACCGGCAACAGGATAAAATTGTTTTGTTTCTTTCCTCCATGCATGTAAACCAATGAAAGCAGGAAAGGCAATGACAGGCATCGGGATCCCGGCCGGCATTTCCACCGCGGGATATCCTGAATGTACTTGAAAATCTGGATATGGACTTTCGGTCCTGTTTCAGGGATTATGTACCCCGGCACCAGGAAAATGTTTACAGGGGCAAATACTTGACGGAGGACATTCTTCCAGAAATATCTCCAGAAGGGAAGAATATCATGAAAAGGACGAACAGATCGATCTTTCCCTTTTTGCTTTCTTTATTGTTAATCTTTTCCTTTTGGTATTATCTGACGGGAATTGCGGGTGCAGTAAACAGTCCGCTTCTTTCGGAAAAGGTCGATCTAAGGAACAGGAACTGGACAGAAGCCTTCAAACTGGCCCACGAAAAACTTTCGCGGGAGTATCCATTTACTGAATGGAAGGCAATTGACTGGGACTCCCTGAATGAGACCTTTCTCCCCCGTATTGAACAGGCCTCAGCAGCTGGTAACGGAAAAGACTATTATCTGGCCCTTCATGAATACCTCTTCTCGATACCTGACGGACATATCTCCCTTGAAGCCGGAGATCCCGATATTCCAGGATCAATAAGCTTTGAACTTGCTGGAGGCGGCTATGGACTTGTCCTGGCAGAACTTGACGATTTCCGCGTAATTGCGGCCTCGATCCTCGACGGATGCCAGGCCGAACAGGCCTGCATCGAGCCGGGTGCCGAGATAATTACCTGGGATGGACTGCCGGTAAGAAAGGCCCTGGACAATGTCAATGTCGGAGCGATCCCCTACAGGACTCTGACTGGAGAGAGCCCTTCCGGGATCGATAGCTCAAAGGCTACTGGCGAACATTACCGACTGGAACAGGCCAGGCTTCTTGTAAGGGCGCCAGTCGGTAAAAGAGTGAGCGTAATGTTCAAGAACCCGGGTTCTGACAACCTTCAGACAGCTTTTTTGACAGCTGCAGACGACGGGGGCGCCTCTTTTTCTTTGCTGGATTTCGCTTCAAGACCCGATCTCTCAGAAAGGGTAGACTACTGGTTACTTCCAGAAGGTTACGGATACCTTCTGCTCAGAGCAGAAGTGGACCTGAACGATATCACCGCTTACCCCGCAGGGATTTTTGAGAAAGTCCGCGAGGCGATCAGATTCTTTATCGACTCGAAAGTGAACGGAATGATCCTTGATCTTCGCGGAAATTACGGAGGGCTGGATGAAATGACCGCAGATCTCTGCGGTTTCTTCTATCCCGAGGAAGGTTTCTACGAATACCAGGAGATATACGACAGGAATGAAGGCTCGTTCCTCCGGATCGGAGAAGTTGGAATAACTCCTCAGACCCCGCAATTCGAACAGCCGGTGGTAGTCCTCGTAAATCCAGCGACAAAAAGTTCCGGCGAGGGTCTGGCAAAATATATTTCCCGGTCTCCAAGGGGCCATTCCGTGGGCTTCCACGGCACAAACGGTTCTTTCGGTCTTGCCGGGGGAGAAATACTTATGCCCCTGGGCTTAAAGATCAGATATCCCCTGGGACGTTCACTGGACAGTGAAGGCAGGATACAGCTGGACAGCCGAAACCGCATTGGCGGAGTCTCACCCGTACATCGTATTCCGAAAACACTTGACAACGTGCTGGCTTTTGCTGAAGGCATAGATGTGGAACTGGAATACGCCGTAAATTATCTGAGGTGGATCGGTAATTGGTAGCTTGATAACAAGGGGACTGGAACAGGGAGGAAAACTTCACAGGATTTTCTTGAGATATCTTGATATAAATTCGTAATGTTTCTGTCACCCTCCAAACCCATGGCACGATCCTGATCATCTTTTCCTCTCCCTCCCTGAAGGGAGGCCGGCATGAATCTTCAGGCCACAGGCATTGTTTCCGTGAAACTGCAGGAACTTGTCTTCGAACAAGTGGAACCCCGATCTCATTTCTCAACACAATAAAATGAGAAATAGTGAGTTGTTTCGCTTCGGATCTATCCGGGGGGATAGAAGATATTCTGAAGAACCTGATATAACTGGTTCAGGAATCATAACATGGCTGTCCTGTCCATTAGATGTTAGAATCATACATAGAAAACTCCTTTAAACAAGCAGGAGGGTGATGAGATGAAAAGGATTCACAAAGTGATCATTGTTCTGGCAGTGACTGTGGTTATCCTTGCAGTAGTCGCCATGAGCATGGATCTTGGTACCGACATGGTAAGAAATACAATTTCGGAAGCCGTTGCCGAAAACCTCGATTCACGGATATCCATAGGATCCGTAAAGGGAAATCCCTTCAGGGGTTACAAAATGGATGAGATAATCCTTACGACAGATAACGAGGAAGTTTTTACGGCCGACAGGATCACTGCAAAGGTATCGGTCCTTTCTCTCCTTACCGGCGCCCCTCCAGTGTCCCTTTTGGAGATATCCGGTTTTGCTTCCGATGTCGACAGGATCAACCGGCTTATCGCAAGGATCGAAACTGGTGAGGAAGCAGGCGAACTTCCGCTCAGGAAGATCAGGTTGGTCGACAGCAGATTCAGCACACCCTGGGCGATTGCTTCGATAAAAGAGGTGACACTGGGCCTTGACGCGAGCCGGATCGACACTTTTCTGGATGTCCTTATCGATGATCTTCCTGTAAGGGGGGACCTTGATGTCACTCTCTCCGAAGGGGCATCTTCGTTAAGAAGGATGGACCTCAGGATTGGTGAGGGAAGGCTGACTGCTTCCGGGGAAGTAATGCCGGCACTTTCCGTAAAGGGCAATGCCAGGGAAATTGATATTGCAAGGATCGTGAGTTTCTGGCCAGGCGCCAACGCGGAGCTGTACAAGGGCCTGATGTCTGCGGAATTTTCAGCACAAAGATCCTGGCAGGAACCTGAGATCTCGGGGAACATGGATTTTTCAGGGAGCCTGATCGCGGGTATACCAGTTGAAAAAGCTTCTGCCCGCTGGAAATTTTTCAACAACCGCCTTGATGTGGCCGATCTGGATGTCTTCACCCTGGGATTCCCCCTGAACGGCGACCTGGCCTTTGTATTCGACCCAAAATCTCCTCCCCGCATGCGTGTGAACCTGAAAGGCTCGGCTGCCGACCTTGAGTCACTCTCCAGGGTATCGGAAAAACTCAAGGACATGAGCGGAACCCTGGACATTTTCTCTATCTTGCTGGAGGGACAGGTCTCCGAGCCCGAAGGCCAGATATCCTTCGAGGCCCGGAAGCTCGGTTTCAGAGAGTATTCCGCCAGCGAAACCAGCATCAGCGCAAGGGTAAGGGGCGGCAATATCAATATTACCGGGAAAAGCACTTTTGAAGGGGCTCCTGTGACCCTGGGAGGGACCGTATCGAGTTTCATGAGGAACCCTGTTGCATCATTACAGGGCACCCTGAGATCACTGTCTCTTGAATCGGTCAAAAAGTTCGTTCCCGCCATGCAGGATATGGACCTGAAGGGAAGGTTCAACGCCGATTACAAGGTAACCGGCCCCGTTCAGACCCTTGTCATATCAGGAAAGATCTGGTCTGACAGTATGACTCTCGGGGAATATGCCCTTTCCAGTCCTTCAGCCGTCTTCGACTACGATCTTGTGGGAGATACCCTTTCCTTCTCCGACATGAAGGCCGGCTGGAAGCAGGCGGCTATTTCCGGAAAAGGCAGGATCTCAAGCCTCTCCTCCGAAAATCGTGAGGGAGAAATAGTCGTCCAGGCGTCGAACCTTGACTCGGCTTTCTTCTCTTCCTTCTACCCGCCGATATCCGACTACCGGTTGAAAGGCGACATGTCAGTCGAAGCCCAGGTCAAGGGAGCTCTCTCAAGCCCCTCTGTTACCGTAAGCCTACTTTCCAGGGCCCTTTCCCTTATGGACAGCTACAGACTTACAAACCTCAAGGCCGGCACGAAGATAACCGATCTCAAAGCGGGGATCCCGGCAGATCTCCAGCTGGACATCAGTGCTGATTCGGCTTCCATTGCAGGGGCTGCACTCGAGGCCCTGAAAGTGGATCTGGAAAAGAAGGCAAAAGTCATAACAGTTAAACAGGGGTCCGCCTCGATGGGGACCGGAACTCTTTCTGCGGCTGGTAGCGTGACTCTGGAGGATTCCCTTGAAAGAACTGCCCTTAACCTGACGCTTAAAGCCGCAAACATAGACCTGGAAAAGATCTCCCTCAAGGGAGGAGAAAAACTCCCCTTCGCGGGTATTCTTACCGGTGACCTGGCGTTAAGGGGAAGGGTCGAGGATCCACAGATCTCGGTCAGTGCGACAGCGCCGTTCATTGCTGCTGCAGGGCTCAAGGCCGAAAGCGTAAAAATGAGAATAACCGGCGATACGGCCAACCTCAAGATAGAAGACCTATCGGGAAAAGTGGGTGATGGTTCGATCTCCGTCACAGGCGACGTCAGGCCAGACCCCTTTGCAGCAGACCTTTCAGTAAACGGGAAGAACCTGGGGCTTAACCCCCTTCTTGCAAGATTTGAAAAACTGGAACCCCTGAACATAACGGGAAATGCAGACCTTGCATTCAATGGTCAGTTCAGCGAAAAGGAAAGCAGGGGTACAGGAAAGGCCACCTCCTCCTCGGTACGTGTTTTGGGGATGGAGATCACAAACATTACTCTACCTCTCGACCTCGCCGGGAACAGACTGACGTCCCCCGACGGAACAGGAAGATTGTACGGCGGACAGGTCGCGAATGATTTTGCCCTGAACCTTGCAGGCATGACCTTCTACAACGAGATCGAAGTTAAGGACACCGATATTAACGCACTGCTGAAAGATGCTTTTAAACTGGAAGGCAGTATAACCGGGAAGGCGGAACTTTTCGCAAAGATAAACGGCACTTTTGGGGAAGAGTTGAAGTACACTGGCAAGGGCCTTCTCAAGACGGGGCAGGGCATGATATCAGGGTTCAAGCTCATCGATATCGTTGCCGCTATACACCGGACCAGGGGACTCCAGTTCGAATCCGTCTACGCACCCTTTGATCTCCAGACCGGCAAACTTATTCTTTCAAGTGAAACCCTGGTAAAGGCCCCTCAGGGAGATCCCCTGTACCAGTTCCTTTCAGCTTCCGGAGGGGTTGGACCAGAGAACAGGCTGAACCTTGCCTGCAACGGCAAGATCAACATCAAGGTCGTCAATGCCCTGCTCGGTGGAGCTACCGGGGGACTGGGAGCTCTCGCCGTAACGCAGAACATTGCCGGAATTCTCCAGGGGGCTCTTGAAGGAGTGGGCTCCAAAATGAGCGATGACGATTTCAGGGACGTAAGTTTCAACATCGGGGGAACCTTCGAAAAACCCGGCATCTCGAACATAAAGGTCTCCTCTGCCGAAAAACAGGAAGCCGTTGACAAGGTGGCACCGGCAGAAGAAAAGACCCTCCAGGAGAAGGTTCTGGAGCAGATAATACCAGGGGCAGTACCCGCACTTCCACAACAGCAGCAACAGGGGGAACCGGCAAAACCCGGGGAGACAATACAGCAAAAAGTTTTGGAACAACTTATTCCCGGCGCCAAACCGTCACCCCAGAAGGCTCCGGAACAGCCGACTGTAAAGACGGAGACAGCTCCTGCAAAGGAAACTCCGGAGCAGGCGGTTCCCGAGAAAGTGGCCCCTCTACAAAAGGAAATATTGCCGGAGCAGGTTGAAACCGAAATAAAGCCCGCTGAGGAGGCTGTCCAGACGCCTACAGAACCAGAGCCAAAAGTGGAACCTGTAATAGAGACCATGGAGGAACCCGAAATTATTCCCGCTCAGGAACCGGGATCAACTCCTCCGTCCGCACCTACAGAGGAACCGGTCCCAAAACCCGGGGAGAAACCCGGGGCTGAAACTTCTGAAACATCACAGGAACCGGCCCAGGAACCGGTTTTGAATACACCGGTGCAAAAACCTCAATTAAAACCGCCTGTTTTGAGGGGACCTGCAAAAGTAGTCTCCCCGGATGTGGAATCCGAAGATGTGACTGAATGATCTCGCTTCTTTAAGTGACAGGGCCAGGGCAATAACCCTGGCCCTTTTTTTGGGTTCATCGTTCAAGGACTGCCGGGCTTCCAGGTTTTTCCCTGACCCAGTCATCAGCAAGGGGAATGGCAAACTCCGTCAAAAACCTTTTGACAGCAGCCTCGTCCACTGTTGCATTTTCATCGTTTCCTGTGTAATTACCGCTCAATACACATTGAAGCTGTTTTTCGCCCTCTTCCCATTCTGCAGTCCCGATCATATCCAGCAATTCAGCGTTGTCCATTACTCTCCTGAGGGGCATAAGAAGCTCCAGTCCAAAGGATCTCAGGAATTGCCCGTAAAGGTCCAGCGAAACCCCTAGCTGGCTCATCTTGACCCGGCCTTCGTGCGAATCCCTTTCCCCGGCTACCACCGTGGTCGCCCCAAGACTTAGAGCCAGAGGTATGCGCAAGGAATGAAAGTAGAGATGGCAGGCGGTGCACGGGGAGTAGAAACCGTAATCCGTCTGGGAAGCAAGGTTGGAACGGCCGCAAAGCTCGCGCCAGAACGCCGGGGATCCCAGGAAAACGGGGGGATAGACCCTGACGTCTCCGCCGACAAGTTTAACCAGCCTTGATGCTGACCCTGGAGCAATTTCCCAGTCACCGAACTGAGTGCCGGTGAATGCTATTGTGGGCAAAAAAGCCGAAAAACGCCCCGACCGGGCGGCAATAACGGAAGCAGCAATACTGTCCCTGCCGGCTATCTCGATCAGGGCAAGGGAAGGCTCGACTTCGAGCTCCCTGATACTGGCGGCAGGAAGCATCCATTCAGGAAGAGGCCAGACCGCCTCCGGCTTGTCAGAAAGAAGGATCCTGAGCTTTTCGTCCATGATCTCTCTTCAGTATCCGGTAGGGACCGGGGAAAAAAGGCTGATCTACCGGGCTGTCCATAAGACCCAGGAGTTTCCCCCTGTCCATAAGGTTGAGGATCATGTACATGATCTCCCTCCCCCGCATTGAGCCCAGAGCCCCCCCGGCGCAATCGACCTCGTTGAACGATCTTACATTATCCTTCCTGGCATATTTGCCTGCCATGACCAGGGGCACGCTCTCCCCTGAATGGATCATATTCCCGGTGCTGGCTGTGGAATGGTCTGAAGTCAAAACCAGGAGGACCTCATCATCGGGCAAGATATTCCTGGCTGCCCACCCCATGGCTGTATCGAGGGATTCAATTACTCTTCTTTTTTCAATGGGGTTTCCGGTATGGGCAGCTTCGTCCGGGGCTTTCGTGTGAACGTAGATAAAATCGTGATCCTTTGCGGCGTAGGCTTTCTGAAGCCTGGTCAGAAGATCTGCACCCCAGTCGCCTGTATCGCTTTCTTTGACAACGTCCATACCCAGCATGCCGCACAGTCCGTGATAGATCCCCCCTGAGGCGATGCACAGGGCTTTCATTCCCCATTTTTCCCTGAAAGATGGGAGGGGTCTGAAACGGCCGGGCCGTTGGGTTGTTACCATGTTCAGGGGGATCCTGCCGCTCTCGATCCGCCTGATGTTGACTGGGTGTTTTGTCAGGGTCTCATATGTGCTTATTGTGTAGGAGTTCAGGAATTCCGAGGTCCTGGATGACATTGAAGTTTCTGCAGCTCCCGAGATGGGCTGGACCTCCATGACGGGGCGCCCCTCGTAAATAGGATTCGAATCAGTGACAGCAGGACTGGCACTACCCCTCAAGACAGCAACACCTCCGTTGCCGCCAGTGGGATACAGCTCGATTTCCAAACCCTCGCTGCTCCATGGGGAAACGCTGCTGCAGAGTGACCTGAATTCCCCGGGGTCCACCTTGATCTTCTCATGGACCAGGACAAACCCCTCCCCGGAAGGTTCAACGTGGAGGAACCTGGCAAGAAAGGCAACATCGTAATTTCCGAGGGGTATCCCGTGACCAAGGGCCTCGATATACCCGCGGCCCGGAAAATCGGAAGGGTCGTATCCGAAAATTATGAAATGGGCTATCTCGCTGGGCAAGGCAATCCCCAACATGCTGCTGTGGTAGAGTCCTGTAGAGCCAGCCGTGGCGATGAGGTCCATGTTCGGCGTAAAGGCATCCTGCAGCGGTGTCATGCCGTCCAGTTCCTTGATGCCCTTGTCCCCGAGCCCGTCAAGAACTACAAGTATTGTCCTCATGGCAACCATTGTAGGTTAACTGCGGTCATGTTTACACCACTCATTTTCAGATCCTGAAGGCTGCAGTTTCCGGAATGGGCGAAGCTGATCCGGGGAGGAACAGATCCGTGCCTTGAACAGGTTCGTAGCCAAAGCCGTTATCGAATACGGGGGTCGTTTCTCCATTCCGGCTGGCTTCGATAAAGTCTTTCAGTCCTCTGACAGGTCTATCGAACCTTGTAGCGAACCGCCCTATCTCGAACACGTTATGGGCATCGCTGCCGCCAAGACATGGGAAGCCGGTCCTGGCAGCGAGATCCATGGCCTGGCGGTTCTGAAAGGGATCAGTTCTACCGTTGAGAACTTCTATTCCCACCTTGCTTCCAATTTCAGTGACCGTGCTGCCGGCTCCCCTCCCTTTATTCCTGAAAGGATGGGCGGCAACGGCAAATCCTCCGGCCATATTCACAAGTTTGATCAGTTCTCTTGCACTTATACTTCGAATGGGTAACACCGCCAATCCGAAAACCAGGAAGTCCCCTTCGAAGGTGTTTATCTCTGCCCCGGGAATTACAAGAAGGCCTGAACGCCTTGTAAGGTCAGCAGCAACCTCAACCACTCCCAGGCTTTCGTGGTCTGTAACGCAGATCCCGTCAAGACCTGCCTCTATCGCCCTTTCGACTGCGTCGTTAATACTCAGGGTGCTGTCGCAGGAATACTCTGCTGTGTGGACATGGATATCTATAAGGATATTTACCGCCGCCATTTCGCTTTGTTATAGGACAATACCCCTGTAGGGCTTTTATGAATCCATCTAAATATACACTTCATCCCGTTTTTCTTCAACTCGGGTAATGATCAAGACTACCAGGGCCCTCCCCTAATACATCTTTGAACTCTTTGCACCCCCGGGGATCCGCTATTCCGGAGGTCCTGCCCGTTACGGGAAGACCATTTCCTTCCCCTGCGGTGGAAATTTCATGGAAGAGGCCCAGGCTGCGGGAAACAGCCAGGGCCTTGATAAGTTTTAAATCCATGGCAGTCCGGAGGTTTAATGCTTACCGTGGAGTATTTTAACTGGACGACTTGGCAAAGAGAAAAAAAGCCTTATCCTTTCCAGCTCCTTCATGGGCTCTAAAATGGAGATCACCAAGGGGGAGAAATTGCTGAAGGCCCTTCCAGAAAAGATCCAGACGGACAAGGTACGGGGAGACATGTAAAAATTT
>CAZAMZ010000027.1:0-12124 GCA_964486375.1 uncultured Synergistaceae bacterium
CAGAAGTCAGTCGGCAGGCGACAGGGAAACCTTAGGAGCGTGAGACGTTAGACGTGAGACGTTAGACGGAAAGGCAAAAAAACAAGGAGGCATACCACCTCCAGGCAAGCTGAAGGACCTGGTCCCGAGGAGGGCTAACGAGGGGCGTGCCCTGCCGCTGCGCTCGGGGGCACGAACGGTTTCAGGCGAGTCGTTTCCGGGAAGATCTCCCGGCAGGCCAAGGACAGTGGATTGAACCGTGAATCGTAAATCTTGAAGGTTTTGCCTTTGAAGCTGACCTTACGTCTTACGTCTTACGTCTTACGTCTTACGTCTCACGATCTACAAAAAAGGAGGTAATACCATGTTCTGCTGCTGCAAGGATATGAGGGCCATACGACGAGAAAATCTTCAGGGGGGGCCCGGCGGGGCAATGTTCTACCCACTGATCGCCCCTGGCGAGAAGCCCGAAGGAAGCCACCTGAAAATGGTGGCCAGGGTGGAACTGGATCCCGGTGCCGCAGTGGGCGAGCACACCCACGATGGCGACGAGGAAGTCTTTCACATCATCTCCGGAAGGGGGATCTTCATCGAGGACGGAGTCCAGGTGAAAATAGGCCCAGGGGATACGGCCGTTACACTTGACGGGCACAGCCACTCCATAGTCAACACAGGCGACGAACCCCTTGTCTTCCTGGCGGTGATTGCTGAGTAACAAAACCCGTGAACGGGAGAAGCCGTCACTGCTTACTCGCAGGTTAAAAGGCGTAACGGTAAACGGTCAACGGTGAACGGTCAACAGTAGGCATCCGCTCCTGGCCTTGCGGTTTACCGTTCACCGGGGATGATTGTTCTTTCTCCCCGTTACGAGTTACGAGTTCCGAGTCACAGATCCTGTTCTTACGTCACGTCTCACGCTTGATCTTTTTGCCCTGTGCTATGATATCCAAAACCTTTCTGGGGGTGGCGGAAGTGATACTCAAAAGAACCGTTCTTCTATTCTTAGTGCTGGTGTCCATCCTCCTGACCGCGACCGATTCCCCGGCTTTTGACATCTCCGCCGTCAGGGGTCCCCACTTAAAAGACCTCTACATGGTCATATACCGGGATCCGGATTCGCAGATCCTGGCCCTCCAGAAAGGCGAACTGGACGTCCTTGGCGACATCACCCGTCCCTCCGACGTGGATAGACTTGCATCCAACCCGGACATATCCCTCTCGATATCCAGGGGATTCCATCTCTTCTTCATGGGCTTCAACCTCCGCAAGGCGCCGTGGAATGACCGTGCACTGAGGCAGGCCGCTGCCATGGCCGTACCTTCGAGGCAGATAGTCCGGGACATCTTTTCCGGATACAGTGAACCCGTCTCGACCTACCTTCCTCCTGTCTCGCCCTATCATGAACCTGGCGTCAGGATCTGGGACCACGACCCCGAAAAAGCCCGGGAACACCTCAAGGAGGCAGGATGGACCTGGAATAGTGACGGAAGACTGATCCCTCCCGGCGAAACTGCACCGTTGCCGTCTTTCCGGCTACTCTCGCCAACGGCACAGGTGGCCCCGACAACTGCCGAGATATCGGGAAGGATCGCGGCAGCGCTCAACGGGATAGGGATCCCTGTTACTGTTGAGCCCCTCGACTTCTCGAGCATGATCAGGCGGCTTGACCTGCACGATTTCGACCTCTTTGTGATGGCCTGGAGCCTCACAAGGGACCCCGACAGCCTATTCGCATTCTTTCACTCTTCAATGGATGTAACCGGGGGGTACAACATCCAGGGGCTTCACGACCCTGATCTTGACAGGGTCCTGGAAGAGCTTCGCTGGGCCCCTGACCGTGAGAGCGCTGAATTTGCGGCCAGAGAGGCACAAAGGATGCTCTCGGAGATATCGCCTTGGATCCCCGTCTATTCCCGTTACATGGTCGCCGCGGTTAGCAAGGGGTGGGACGGCGTGGTCAGCACGGAAAGGACCTCATCGGACAACATGTGGACCCTTCTAGGCATGAAACCTTCCGACGGTAGGGAAAGGCCTGTAATGTGGTGCCTCTCCGAGGAGCCGAGATCACTCAACCCGCTGGGAACCAGTTCAGCCTACGACTGGCAGGTCCTGGGCCTGATATACGACGGGCTGATCGCCGTTGACCCCGAAAACCTCGAAGACCTGCCCTGGCTGGCCAGTTCCTGGCTAATTGAGACAGTGGATGAGAGTGGGGAGGCGCATACGCGGCTTACATTCCGGCTTCGCGGGGATGTGAAATGGCACGATGGGATACCCTTTTCATCAAGGGATGTCAAGGCCACACTGGAATTCCTGAAAAAAAACGAGATCCCCAGGTACTACGACAATGTCAGGGACATAGATTCAATAGAGACCCCGGACGAAAGCACCGTGGTAGTAACAATGCATAACGTCTCCTACTGGCACTTTCATAATATCGGCGGTTCCCCGGTCCTTCCCGCACACATCCTGGAAGGGGTTCGCGACTGGCAGACCTGGCAGCCCATAAGGGAACCTCACCCGGCGGTCGAGGGCCTGACCTCCCTGATCGGGACAGGGCCTTTCATTTTCAAAGAGTACCGCCCGGGCGAATACGTCCACTTTGTCAGGAACGACAAATTCTGGCTTTTCGGGGGTGATTAGCCATTGAGGTCATACTGGGGAAGGAGGGCAATGGGTGCCGCAGCAGTCATCCTTCTTGTTATAGCAGCCAACTTCTTCCTTTTCCGGATAATGCCCGGAGATGTAGTCTCATCCATAGTGGACCCCCGTTTCTCCCCAGAGGCCAAGGAGCGCATGAGGGAGGTCTTCGGACTTGACCAACCCCTCTACCGGCAGTTCGTTATCTATGTCCGGAGAATGCTTACCTTCGACTTCGGCATTTCGTTCCTATCCCAGAGGCCGGTCTGGGATGAACTCAGGAGCCGGGTCCCGAACACGATAGCCCTTCTGGGATCAGCCTTGCTGATCTCGTCCGCACTGGGAACCTGGCTTGGGGTCAAGGCGGCCCGCAATAGAGGCGGCATGACCGAAAAGGTGGTTTTGCTGTCAGGATCTGTCTCCTTCTCCTTCCCTTCCTTTTTTGTCCAGTTGGTGCTTCTCCTCCTTTTCGCCTATACTTTCCCGATCTTCCCGCTGAGGGGAAGCGTCTCCATCCCGGTACCCCACGGTACCCTTGACCGGTTGCTTGACTACATCTGGCACCTGCTTCTGCCGGCAGGGTCGCTTGTTCTGCTGGGTTTCGGATCCTGGGCGATCTATGTCAGGAACCTGATGGTCAAGACCCTTGGCGAAGACTATATTCTCCTGGCCAGGGCGAAGGGGCTCCCGGAAGGACGGATCCTCTGGAACCACGCTTTCCGTTCCGCCTTGCCCCCCATATTGACCATTTTCCTTCTTGCCCTGCCGGGTATAGTGTCCGGAGCAGTGATCACAGAAACGGTCTTCTCCCTGCACGGGGTCGGCAAGTACCTTCTCGATTCAATAATGGGGCATGATTATCCCGCTGCTGGCGCTGCTTTCTACATTCTGGGACTGCTTACCATTGTTTCCAACCTGGCCGCGGATGCGGCATATGCCATTGCTGACCCGAGGATAAAAGTGGGCAGGAGGGCCAGGATGTGATGCAGATACCGCGCTGGAGCTTCATTACCTTCTTTATCATCCTTTTGATCGCCCTCTTGGCGCCCATGGGATTCACCAGGGGTCCACAGGAGATTGTGGCAAAACCCTTCGCTCCCCCGGCATGGACGAGGGGCGACGCTCCCCCTCCTTTTTCGGCTGTTCTTTCACCCTCTTCGACCACCGTTGTCCTTGACTGGGAATGGGATGCGCCCGAGAACATTTCCATAATGGGGGAACTGGTCTTTGAAGGAAACTCGGGAGCCAGGCTGGTCTGGACAACCAGCGAAGGCCGGAGTTTCATTCTGGCTTCTTTCACGGGCACAGGCAGATGGAACCTCGACCTGGACGCAAGGGACATAACTTTCAAAGCAAACCTGGGGGTATCCCCCCTGGCCAGCGTCCTCCCCCTCCTTTTCCCTTCCCGGGGGGAGCATCTGCTTTCGATAGAAGGGGATCTTCCGTCGGGGGGGTCCCTGGACCTTACCCTCCCCGGCGGCAAGTGGGGCCTCATGGGAACCGACCAGAGAGGCCGTGATGTACTTGCACTGTTTATCATGGGAATAAGGGTCTCTCTCCTGATCGGGATCTCGGCTACCCTCCTGGCTTCCTTTTTCGGACTCTCCATCGGGCTGATAAGCGGATACCTGGGGGGGATAGTGGACAGCCTGATCATGAGAGCAGTGGATGTGCTCCTCTCCATTCCAGTGCTCCCGATCCTTATGGTGATAGTGGGAATATGGGGGAAGGGGCTTTGGCAGCTGGTCATTATCCTGGGGCTGTTCTCATGGATGGGAACCGCCAGGACCGTCAGATCGCTGGCGCTTTCCCTCAGGGAGTCCTGCTACGTGGAAAACCTCAGGTCCATCGGTGCCAGCCCCTGGTATATCCTCTACCGTCACCTTCTCCCCGAGGCAATGCCCGTTCTTCTGGCAACAATATCCCTCGGCGTTCCGGGGGCCATTCTGGCAGAGGCCGGCCTTTCTTTCCTGGGGTTGTCGGACCCGAGGGTCATTTCCTGGGGCAGGATGCTCCATGAGGCCCATGGATTCGGAGCCTTCACAGCAGGAGCCTGGTGGCTGATAATCCCCCCCGGCATCGGCATATCGATCATCTGCCTGGTTTTCATCGACATGGGACGCTCCATCGAGGAGATGGCCGACCCCCGGCTGAAAGGCAGCCTCCGGCGATGATCTCGATCAGGAACCTTTCAGTCACTTACAGGACAGCGGCACGGAGCGTCCAGGCCGTGACGGAAGTATCGATGGACCTTCCCAAGGGGGGCATTACCGCCATAGTAGGGGAATCTGGAGGCGGGAAAAGCAGCCTCGTCTACGGGATCCTCAGGCTCCTCCCGCCCCAGGCGACAGTTACCGGAACCATAATCTACGACGGTACAGACATTCTCTCTGCCAGTGAGTCATGGATGAGGGATTTTCGCTGGAAAAAGGCCGCCCTGGTCACCCAGGGTGCCATGAATTCCCTGACGCCGGTGTTGACCGTGGGTTACCAGATAGCGGAGGTGCTTCAGGTCAGGCTTGGTCTGTCCCGAAAAGATGCAGAGAGGAGAACCATTGAATTGCTCGGTATGACCAGGCTTTCCCCCGGATACGCAAGGAGATACCCCCACGAACTGTCGGGGGGGGAAAAACAGAGGGTGGTCATTGCCATGGCCGTCTCCTGTTCGCCTGATATCCTCATCGCAGACGAGCCGACCAGCGCCCTGGACGTTATCACCCAGGCCGAAGTGACAGCAACCCTTCTGGAAATGGTCCGGGAGAAGGGGATGGGACTCCTTCTGGTGACCCACGACCTGCCCCTGGCCGCTTCTCTCTCCGAAACCCTGGCAGTCATGCACAAAGGCAAGATAGTAGAAAAAGGACCACCTGAAAGAATACTCGGTTCACCCTCCCACACCCATACGAAAGAACTCATTACCGCTTTCAGCCTTGCAGGGGGTGGGACAAAATGACCATTCCACTCCTCGCCGGTGAAAGCATCTCCGTATTCTTCGAATCACACGGGGGGGGCACCGAGGCTCTCAGGAATGCCGACCTGGAGGTAAATGAGGGTCAAAGCCTGGCCATCGTAGGTGAATCAGGAAGCGGAAAGACGACGCTCCTGAGGGTATGCCTTGGGTTGATCCCTCTTTCAGCAGGTTCGGTAAGGCTCTTCGGAAGAGACCTATCCGGCTGTGATCCATCAACCCTTGTATCGCTGAGAAGGAGATGCGGTTACATACCCCAGGATCCTTTCGGGTGCGTACCGCCCACACTGAACGCCCTGGATGCCGCAGCCGAGCCGATAAGGCTCACGGGCCTGAAAAGTCGCAACGAAGCCATGGTCAAGGCAAGGGAACTTCTTTCCGAGGTCGGACTGGACGATCAGGGGCTCTGGAGGGAAAGGGTCAGGATCTCCCTTTCTGGAGGCCAGAGGCAGAGGGTCAGCATTGCCAGGGCTTTGTCGCTTGACCCCGAACTCCTGCTGGCGGACGAACCCGCCAGCATGCAGGACGCAGCCATGAGGGGGGAAGTGCTCAGGATTTTGAAAAACCGCACCAGCAGTGGCATGGGAATGGTCATGGCAACCCACGACCTGCCCCTGGCCGCTTCATCCGCGGACAGGGTCATGGTCATGTACAAGGGATCCGTGGTAGAATCGGGCCCCCCGAAAGAGGTGGTAAATGATCCCCTGCACCCTTACAGCAGGGCCCTGGTCGAGGCGATACCAGGGATCGGGAAAAAGGTGGGGCTCCCCTACACTGGAAGGGAATGGCCACATGGAGGATGCCTCTTCGCCGCGAGGTGCCCGCTGAGAGATGACATCTGCAGGAAAACACCCCTCCTGACCGAGGTCAGGCCCGGGAGGCGTGCGGCCTGCTGGAGGGTCAACTCATAACGGTCAGGGGTTCCGGGGTTTCAGACTAGCCTGTTCTCCCTCTCGAGACCCCGCAGCAGGTTAATGAACAACCCCGAAAGCCGGGGGTCGAACTGACCTCCGGCACCGGACGCCACCTCACCAAGGGCTTCCTCGTGAGTGAAGGAGGGCCTGTAGGAGCGCCACCCGGTCATTACCTCGTAGGCACAGAGCAGGTTCATTATCCTCGAGGCTATGGGGATGTCGTCCCCCGAAAGTCCCCTGGGGTAACCGGAGCCGTCGAAATGCTCATGATGACAAAGGATATCCTCTGCTACAGGGGTTATAGGAGAGAGATTCCTGGCAAGGTGATACCCCCTCTCGGGGTGTTTGCGGACATCCTCCCACTCCCCTGGTTCCAGGGGCCCCTCCCGGTACAGCACCTCCGCGGGAACAGGCATAAGGCCAACATCATGAAACTGCGCCAGGAGCAGGAGTTTCTCCGTTTCATCCTGTTTCATTGAAAGGTAAGAGGCGAAAAGCCTCGACAGTTTCCTAAGCCTTTGTATGTGGGCGTTCCTTCTCCGGTCTGATTCAAGGAAGTTGACTATGCGCGTGTATATGGCCGACCTGGAACGTTCGCTTCTCATCAGTTTATCGAGATACATGTCGTCATCGGCCTTTTTCCTGACCTGGATAAAATCCTGGGTCACTTCGTCCTTGACGGCCACACCCAGGGCTATGCTGGGCGGGATAATACTGTTGGTTACCCGCCGACCGCAGGCCTCACGTATACGGTCACAGATGGACCTTGCCTCGAGGAGGGATGTCCCGGGAAGCAGCATGACGAATTCATCCCCTCCACATCTGGCAATTATGTCCTCCTGCCTGCAGCAGGACTGGAGTATCCTTCCGGCCTCAAGGATAAGCCTGTCGCCCTCAATATGGCCGAAAGCATCGTTAACCAGTTTCAGGTTGTCAACGTCGGCCAGGACAAGGCTGACGGGAAGCTGCCTGGGAGTGTCGAGGCGCCTCATTTCCTCCTCGAAGAATGCACTGTTATATAGGCCCGTCAGGGAATCATGGTAGCCGAAATATCGAAACTTTTCTTCGAAGATCTTCCTCTCGGTAATGTCCTGGTAAATGGCATAGATCACGGTCTGTCCACCGGTCACGGGGAAGGAGACGGCGTTTATCTGGACATCGACCCAGCTTCCGTCCTTTCTCCGCCTGGATCTTTCGGCCTGTATCGTGCCCCCTTTTGCAACCTTCCGGGTCAGGCGTTCTGCATCCTCCGTGAGTTCCCCTGGAGCGATCAAGCCATCCAGGTTTCTTCCTATGCACTCCCAGCTCGCGTATCCGAAAAGTTTTTCGAAGGCGCTGTTCACCCTCTGGATGGATCCGTCACCATCGACGAGGGCTATGGCAAGGGGACTGTTCATGAAGAGATTTTCGAAGTAAACCCTTTCGGTGGCCAGATCCTCTTCCCACCTGATCCTCTCTGTTATTTCCCGGTAGATGGCCAGATACTCCTCGGAGCCTCTCTGTACTGTGATGGCAGTAGCCCTTACGGAAACATGGATCTCGCTTCCGTCCTTTCTGAACCTGACGGACTCGTGATCCACCCTCTTTTCTTCCATGAGCCTGTCCACGTTGTCGCGGACATCATCCTCTTTAGCACCTCTCCCCACGACATCCCAGAGCGGATGCCCCAAAGCATCCCCGGGATCCAGCCCAAAAAGGTGTTCAAAGGCGGGATTGGTCCGGGTCACGACACCTTCAGAATTGAAAATAGCTATGCCGTCGGGGGAATCAAGAAGGACCCTTTCGAAAAGAGCCTTCTCTCTTGTCATCTGTTTTTCGACCTTCCTGCGTTCCGAGATATTTTCGTAGATCGCATATACGGCCAGGATCTTCCCGTTTTCCCTTATCGGGACCCCTCGGATGGAGACCGGGATCTTCGACCCGTCCTTGCGCGTCCGGACTGCTTCCAGGTAGATCTTCTCTCCCCCTGTGACCCTGACGGAGACATCACCCGCTTCAGGTGAAAGTTTATTGTCACGGGCGACAAGATCGTCAAGATGGACCCCGAGTACCTCTTCCCTGCCGTACCCGAACATATCGCAGAAGGCCCCGTTGGCGCGGATCACTATTCCATCGGGGGCCTGGATAGCTATACCCAGAGGGGACTGGTCAAAAAGAGTCTCATAGAAAGCTTCGACGTTGAAGAATCTGTTAACATCCTCCATCACGAAACCGCCTTTCCATAAGAGAAAGAAGAGGTATCCCGAGTCCGAAGCAGGCCACGACCTGCCCGACCCCGACATAGATCATGGTCAAAAGCAGCGGGATTTCAAGAAGGACCGAAAGATAGCCACCTACCACAATGGCATTCACTACGACGGGGGGCACGGCGGCAAGGTACCTGTTGGGCATCCTGGAAGTCATCACCGCTGCTGCGAGAGTGGCCGCGCTGCCGAACAACACGTCGATAATACCGAACCCTCCCAGGAAATTTGCAATAACGCAACCAATAAAAAGACCCGGAATGGCTTCCACCCAGAGCCAGGGCAAAAGGGTAAGCGCCTCCGCCACCCTTACCTGCACTGGGCCAAATGAGATGGGAGCAAAGATCATGGTCAAAGCCGCGTAAGCCCCACCTATCAAAGCCGCCCTGACCAGCTGCCTGGAACGGAATATCTTCAAAATGTCCTCCTGCTGACCGGAAAGGTTCAAGAGAAGTATACCCCCCGGAAAGATCTGCCTCGGTCAGGCAGGTGCCGACGAACTATTTAAACCTCACCCATGGAAATAACCGCTTCCCTCAGCAACTCAGGAAATATCTCCAGGGAATATGACAGCCGAAGCCTCTCCGTAGGTTTGTGGGGATCCTTCCCGGAAGGGCCCAGGTTCAGCACAGGGATATCAAGCCCCAGGAGTTCCTTCAGGGCCAGGCGGTAAACGCTGCCCCAACCCGGAGTATTCGAGGCCATGCAGAGAACGTCGAAGGAACTTCCCCGGAAGCCCATGTAACTCAGGTCACAGATCCCTGCAAAATACTCCCTGGCTCTAATATCTATCCCGAAACGGCTTTTTGCGGCTTCAATTACCTTCTCAGCCACCCTTATCGCTCTGAGATCCCCTTCACTCTCGCCGCGGTTCCTCCTGTGAGGATAGTAGGGAGGGAGGAAGCCGGTTATTATCATCGGCGTCGAGGTCGGGGCCCAGGAGAGCATCTCGGATACAAGTTCCAGGGATCTCTGCCGATCATCCAGGGTCGGATCCATGGCGTCAACCAGATCCCTGATCCTTCCCTTGACATTTCCCCCGACAGCGGCTGCCATCCGGGAGGCGAACTCCTCAAAGGTAAGCACTTCAGGCTCGCTTCCGTCAAAATCTTCTCCCATCTCCGAGGCGGACGTGCGGATCTGGTCAACTGACCTTCTGAAGGCCTCTTCGGCTATCTTTTTCATCTCGGGGATGACTTCCGCCGGAGTCTTCTCCAGGGTCAGCAGGTTGAAAAAAACCGCAGCCCTGTCGGGAAGTGTCACGGAATAACCGTCCCTGATATCCCTCATGAAAAGACAGGCAGGGGGGGGCGAGGTCTCCCCTTTCGATCTCTCCGAAAGGGCGGGGTTCCCCTCCACAAGCAGCAGTATGTGGGCCGCCATAAGGGAGGCATTGAAACCCTCGAAATAATTCCCCACGTGGCTGCCCTTGCCCACGCAATAGAAAAAGGGCATCAGTTTCCCCACGGCCCCCAGGAAAATGAATTCCCCCTCCTCCCCGGGAGCCCCGGCGTTCCCTGGCTCCGTAAGTAGCGCACCAAGGAAGTTCAGACCCTTATCGTCCTGAAGTCTTGAAAGCATCGGCACCGCGGCTCGCATCCCTGCGGAACCCACTTCCTCGTCGGGCACGGCGAGGAAGAGAAGGTTGACCCCCAGGGCCGACGGCGAGGATGACGCCTCCGCCAGCAGAGCCATTTCAACAGCCAGCCCGCACTTCATGTCCATGACGCCGCGACCGAAAAGATAGTCCCCTGACTTGAGATCCTTTTCCGCTTCTTTGCCAGGGCTTAGCTTCTTCATAGCCTCTGTATATTCGAGAGGCGAAAAGGCAAGGTTTTCAAGGGGTCCGAAATCAGCCGTGTCTACAACATCGTAGTGCCCCGTCAGGATCACCGTCCCCTTTGAGGAGGAGTCCGACATCACCAAAGCCATGACGACCCCCCGTCCAAAGGGATCACCCGGCACAGGGAACAGAATCAGGTTTTCAGGATGAGCCAGAAAGTAAGGGAGATCCTTTAGCCTTGAATGTATGAAACGGCCGGCATCCCCTTCCGCAGGTGAAGCTGAAACACTCGGTACTTTTACAAGGTCGACCAGAAGATCGAGTATTCCCTGGGGGGTGTTCTCTATCATTTGGGACTTCACTTCCCTTTCTGCATGAGGATCACAAAAAATACCTGATAATACTACCTCCTACAAACGGGTATTTCCATGTATGCAGTGCTACAATTGGAGCCACTAATAAAACCGGAGAAGGGGAGCAAAGGTCATGCATATCCACCTGAAACGTCCTTCTTTAAACAGGAAGCTTCTTATCCTGTCCTTCACCCACTTTCTCAACGATGTCCACGGCACGTTCCTTGCCACCTTCATCCCCGTGATCGTGAGCCGCCTCGGGATATCCTACGCCCAGGCAGGGCTTCTGAAATCCCTGTCGGGGTTCATACACATGGTCGTCCAGCCCATGGCGGGCTATGTTTCCGACCTCTTTTCACGCCCATACGCAGTTATCGTCGGCCCCTTCATGACCGCCCTCGGAGCGGCCCTTCTTCCCCTGGGCCCAACCTACGGCATTACTTTCCTCATAGTAGGGCTCTGGGCCTTCGGCAGCGCTGTCTACCACCCGCTCGGGCATGGAAGCGTGGGCTACGTTGGCGACCCGGGGAAACTGGCGTTCTACCTGGCTGTTTTTTCCGTTGGAGGGATCCTCGGTTCGACCCTCAGTCCGCTTTATGCCATTTTTCTGGCAAAGGTTTTCGGGTTTGGGCCCCTGTTGCCCCTGGCTGCCCTGATCCCGGTCTCGGCAGGTGCTTTCCTTGTCATCCGTTATATCCCCACCCTCAAGGCAGAAGATTCCGGAGGAACACCCTCCCCCATGGGATTCTTCCGTTCCTTCGGAAAAACTTTCAGAATAATATTCCCGGTATGGATGGTCTGCGTCTGCAGGGACACGGCCGTAGAGGGCATACGGTTTTTCCTTCCTCTCTTCATCGCTTCCAGGGGTGGGAGCATAGTCAATGTCGGTACCATTCTTTTCCTTATCAACACCGTGGGTACCTTTTCACCCATGCTGGGAGGCCCGATCGCCGACCGGTTCGGCCGCCGGAAGGTCATCGAGATAACCATGGCCCTTTCTCCATTTTTCCTTGTGCCCGCGGCTCTCACGAGCGGCACCCTCTCCGTGGCGCTATACATGATCGGGAACGCCCTTCTCCAGGGGATCCTTCCTGTGACCGGTGCTGCAGCCCAGGAGATGGCCCCGGGTGCCAGGAGCACGGCAGCATCTATGGTCACCGGGCTTTCATTCGGCCTTGCCGGTTTTCTGCTTGCTCCCATAGGGGCCCTGGCCGACCGGACAAGCCTTACCGCGGTCCTCATAA
>CAZAMZ010000028.1:0-12109 GCA_964486375.1 uncultured Synergistaceae bacterium
GAATGGCCGAGAAAAAGAAAGCTGACCAGTGGGCAACCAGGTGGGGCCTCATCCTGTCCTGCATAGGGATGGCTGTAGGTACCGGAAATATTTGGAGGTTCCCGCGAGTCGCCGCCTCTCAGGGCGGCGGTGCTTTTGTTATTGCATTATTAATTGCACTTTTCCTGTGGGGTATCCCGCTTCTCATGGCCGAGGCCGTCTGGGGCAAGATCTCCAGGATGGGAATCATCGGCTCTTTCAAGGTAATGGTCGGAAGAAAATGGACCTGGATGGGCACCGCCATGGCACTTATCGTTCTCGGGGTCGTCTTTTACTACTCGGTGGTCGTCGGCTGGTGTATCCGTTACTTCGTATACGCCATTACCGGTGTCATAAAGCCGGGTCTTGACACCGACGCACTCTGGGCTGCCTTTACCTCAACTCCCGGAGCCATGGTACCATGGCATATCCTGGCCACCGTCGCAGCTACAATAGTCATATTCAAGGGCGTATCCGAGGGGCTTGAGAAGATCAACAAGATCCTCATCCCTGCCCTTTTCATAATGCTCGTTATCCTCGCGATAAGGGCAAACATGCTCCCGGGATCCACCGAGGGTCTGAGGTTCTTCTTCGAACCCAAGTGGGTAGACCTACTGAAAGGCCGGGTCTGGCTTGAGGCATTCACCCAGGTGGCATGGTCGACCGGAGCCGGCTGGGGACTTATGCTGACCTACTTCGTCTACACCAAGAAAAGCGAGGATATCGCCCTCAACTCCACCACGGTATGCTTTGCCGACACGATGGCCGGGGTCCTTGCAGGTCTGGCCGTCATACCCACCATCTTCGCACTCTCCCCGGATCCATTGGCAGCAGTCGGATCCGGCAACACGGGGCTTACCTTCATTCACCTTACCAGGCTCTTTACCGTTATGCCTGGAGGAGTTCTTTTTGCGGGCATCTTCTTCCTTGCCCTGATCTTCGCCGGCTTCAGTTCTCTGCTTTCAATGGTGGAGATGGCCATACGCCTCCTTATGGACGCGGGCTGGCAGCGTCCAAAGGCTGCAATAGCTTCAGGCCTGGGGATCCTCGTACTGGGGCTTCCCTCGGCCCTGAGCCTCTCCTTCCTGGACAACCAGGACTGGGTATGGGGCGTAGGCCTTCTCCTGAGCGGCCTGATATTCTCGATCGCGGCCATGAAGGTTGGCGTTAACAAGATCTGGGACGAGTACATAGCCCCCGACTCGGACCTCAACGCACCCTGGATGTTCAAGCTTATCTACCTCTTCCCGCTGTGGTTCGTGATCATCTTCGGATGGTGGATCGCCCAGGCCGCAAGCTGGTACCCGGATACCTACATGAAGTGGCTCCCGATCTCGGAGTATACCTTCACTGTCGGCACCATGCTCTACCAGTGGATAATAGTACTTGTTCTGGCACTGATCACGAACAACTGGATGGCCGACAAGGCCACTGTCCCGTTCGAGCCAACCGAGTAGGGATCTTGACGGCTTTCCCCTACTAGTGGCGAAGACAGTCGACTGACAGGGAGGGATTTGAATGGGTTGGCAGTTTAACATGATATTAGTGCTTGGTCTGGTCTTCGGAGGCACCGCCTGGTGCGTTTACAAAACCCTGAAGGCCGAGGAGAAAAAGAAATAAGGTTACTGTAAATACGAAAGAGGGGGCTGTCCGCAGGGACAGCCCCCTCTTTGTAGTCCCCTTTTGCTGACAGTTTTATTTGCCGGTGCTCCCGAAACCTCCGCTGCCGCGTTCGGTTTCAGTGAGAGAGACCATCTCCTCCCAGTCGATCTTCTCAACCCTGGCAAGCACCATCTGGGCGATCCTGTCACCCTTTTCGATCCTGAAAGGTTCTTCTCCGAGGTTGACAAGGATCACCCTTACCTCTCCCCGGTAGTCTGAGTCGATAGTACCAGGGGCATTCAGAACGGTCACACCGTGCTTCAGGGCAAGACCGCTTCGTGGTCTGACCTGGCACTCATACCCTTCAGGGATCTCAAGCCTGATCCCTGTTCCCACCGGGGTCCGGCCTCCTGGCGGAATGGTCAGGCTTTCAGATGCCCTCAGGTCCACCCCGGAAGAAAAAGGGGTCGCATAAGATGGAAAGAATATTTCTTCGCTGTCCCTGGCTACACCAAGCCTGATCCTTCCGGTCATGGCTACCTGTCCCTGTTGCGGTCGCCGGAGCCGCCCCTTCTCGGTCCATTGTATGGTCTCCTGTCGCCGGAAGGCCTGTCCCCTCCCGGCCTGGGAGCACCACCCCTGCCGCCCCTGTCACTGCGTTCAGGAGAGGGAGGAAGGGCCTTTATCCTTGCTTCCCGCTCATCTTCAAGCAGGAACGCGTCGGCAAATTTTTCGGCGATCGCAGGGTCGTTCTTCTTCTCGAGGACCCTTCTCCTGGAAAGGTTGATCCTGCCCATATCGTCTATCTCCTTGACGATTACAAGGACCATGTCTCCAGGGCTCAGTACATCGTCTACCTTGCCTACGTGGGTGGTGCTTATCTCGCTCACGTGGAGAAGCCCTTCCTTGCCTGGAAGGACCTCCACGAAGGCTCCGAATGCCATAAGGCGTGTGACCTTCCCCGAGAAGATCTCACCAGCGGCAACTTCCCTCACAAGGTCGTTGATCATGGCAAGAGCCTTCTCGGCGGCTTCCGTCGTGGGAGAAGCTACGAAAACCCTGCCGTCGTCCTCGACGTCAACCTTTACCCCTGTCTGGGCAACTATGTTGCGAATGGTCTTCCCCCCCGGGCCTATGATATCCCTGATCTTGTCCAGGGGAACACTGACGGTGTAGATCCTGGGAGCATAGGCGGAGACCTCCCCGCGGGGCTCCGTTATGGCACTCTCCATTCTGTCCAGGATAAAGAGCCGCCCTCTTCTTGCCTGATCAAGGGCGCTTTCAAGGACAGACCTGGTGATGCCCCCCGCCTTGTTATCCATCTGCAGCGCTGTAATACCTTCCCTTGTGCCGGTTACCTTGAAATCCATGTCGCCGTAGTGATCCTCGAGACCCTGAATATCAGTGAGGACCACCACCTTTTCCCCTTCCTTGATAAGGCCCATTGCAACGCCGGCCACGGATTTTGATACAGGAACCCCGGCGTCCATCAGGGCGAGGCTTGCCCCGCAGACCGATGCCATAGAACTGGAACCGTTGGATTCCAGAATGTCCGAGACCACTCTTACCGCATAGGGAAAGTCCTCTTCTGCGGGAAGAAGGACCCTGACAGCCCTCTCCGCAAGAGCTCCGTGACCGATTTCCCTCCTGCCTGGCCCCCTCATTGGCCGCACCTCACCGACCGAAAAGGGCGGGAAGTTGTAGTGAAGCATGAAGCGCTTGGAGGGCTCATCGTGCTTCAGACCATCGACGAGCTGATCATCCTCGCCAACCATGCCGAGGGTGGTAGTGACAAGAGCCTGCGTCTCACCCCGGGTGAACAGGGCTGACCCGTGAACCCTGGGAAGTACCCCGACTTCACAGGTTATGGACCGGACCTCGTCCATCGACCTTCCGTCGGCTCTTTTCTCCTCCTGGACAATAAGTGACCTCATGGCCTTTTTGACAATATCCTCGACGCCGGAGCGAATATAGTTTTCGGCCTCGGGATACTTTTCCAGCAGCGCTTCGAGGGCCTTTTCTGTTGATGCTTCTATCGCCTCGCCCCTGGGTTTTTTGTCATGGACCTGGACAGCAGCGTAGATCTCATCGAACAGTTCGCTGCTTATCCAGGAATCTATCTCCGGGAACGAGGGCGGTTCCGGAAGTTCCATAAGGGGTTTGCCGAAGGCTTTTGCCATCTCCCTGATCTTTTCGGTAATACCGTTGATCTCCTTCTGGGCCAGTTCGAGGGCGTCTACCATTACCTGTTCGGGGATCTCCCTGGCTCCGGCCTCGACCATGGTGATACCGCCGGCATGGCCGCTAACAACCAGGTCCAGGGAGCTCTCCTTCATCATCTCTTCAGTAGGGTTGACAACAAGTTCCCCATCTACAAGGCCTATCCTTACGGCGCCGACAGGCCCCCCCCAGGGAATACCCGAGAGCATGAGTGCTGCTGATGCGCCGTTGATGGCAACTATGTTCGGGGGATTGGACTGGTCCACCGAAAGTGTTGTCGCCACTACATGGATATCGTTCCGGAGGTGCCCCGGAAAGAGGGACCGTATAGACCTGTCTATGATCCTGGCCGTAAGGGTCGCTGTCTCGGAGGGTCTTCCCTCCCTCTTGATGAATCCTCCGGGTATCTTCCCCGCAGAATAAAACCTTTCCTCGTAATCAACTAGCAGGGGCAGAAAATCCAGTCCTTCTCTGGCCTTGTCTGCCATGCATGCCGTCACAAGTATCGATGTTTCCCCCATTGTTACCTGTACCGAACCGTTTGCCTGTTTCGCAAGTTTCCCCGTTTCGAAGGTGAGGGGACGCCCCCCAGCTTCGATAATGAATCTTTCCGGCATGATTACTACTTCCTCCTCTTGTTTTCCCGTCTATTTATTCCGTTAAAGGATATCACATGAGAACAAAAAAGTACGAGGGCAAAAGGTCTGCCCTCGTACCTGGTCGCTGCAGCGGATCTTGTGGAATGCCGAATCTCAGTGCCTCAGTCCGAGCTTCTGGATCAGGCCGCTGTAACGGCTGAAATCCTTGTTCCTGAGGTACTGCAAAAGCCTTCTTCTTCGTCCTACCATCTTCAAAAGACCCCTCTGGGAGTGGTGGTCTTTCTTGTGGATCTTGAGGTGCTCCGTAAGTTCCCTTATGCGGGTGGTAAGTATGGCAACCTGGACTTCCGGGGAACCCGTGTCGGCGTTGTGGGTCTTGAACTCCTCGATGATACCCTGCTTCTTCTCCTTCTCAAGCACTTCCGTTCACCTCTTGATGGATATTCCCGAAACCAAGAAGTGCGCCTGTTCGCAAAACCTAGTATCGGGTTCCGGAATTATAGCATCATATCCGTTCCGTAGCAAACAAATGCAAATCTGGGAATTAGATAAGAATCCGCTCATTCTGCACTCGACATTTTCTTAATTATGTGCTTATATTCTTAATATTAGCCGCAATAACTCTGATCGAAAGGAAGGAGAAACACTAATGAAGATCCTTATTGTCGAGGATAACAGGGATCTGGTACAGGTTCTCTCGGAAGGATTCGTTGAAAACGGCTTCACCGTAGACAGCGCTTTTGACGGGACCGAAGGTCTGCACAAGATCCGCAACAGCGAATACGATTGCATCGTCCTGGACATCATGCTGCCCGAGATGGACGGCTACGAGGTAGTGGAAAAAGCAAGGGAAGAGGGAAAGGATACTCCCGTAATAATGCTCACCGCCAAGGATTCCATCGAGGACAGGGTGGAAGGCCTCAACAGGGGTGCCGACGACTACCTGGTCAAGCCTTTCGATTTCCGTGAGCTGGTGGCAAGGGTCAACGCGATCACCAGAAGGCGCTCGGACCTGAAAAGGCCCATTCTTACCTGCGGTCCCCTGGTCCTTGATCCCATCGCGCGGGAATGCAGGGTAGACGGCGAGAACGTCCCCCTGAGAAGGCGCGAATTTGACATCCTCGAACTGCTGATGCGTTATGACAACCAGGTCTTCACAAGAGAAAGGATAATTGCCCACGTGTGGCAGAAGGAATATGACGGCACCAGCAACGTGGTCGACGTACATGTCAAGTATCTCAGGGATAAACTGCGCCCCTACAATCTCGACACAGTCGTCGTTACCGTAAGAGGCGTAGGCTACAAGGTGGCCTGTCCGGATTACGAATAGGGCTGCTTCCCCGCTGCCCTTCGGAACCTGGGGGATCGATATCAATGCTTGAAATGATCGACGGGCGGTGGCCGAAATGGCTCCGCTCGTTTCGCTTGAGGCTAATTTTCTTTTCGGCCCTGACGATCATATTGTCCATATCGATATTGGGGATGATGATCTTCGCCCTGTTCACCTACCTTGAGATCGACAGGGTTGACAAGACCATTTCCTCTTCGCTGGACGAGATAACGACCTTCTACGATAAGGCGGGAAGGCTGCCCGCCCAGTTCTGGCATGGAAGATCCATCAGCGCCGTCTTCCAGGTATATGACAGTGAACCGGCCCTTTTGTTCCATCTTCCCCCCGGCCTGGCCGCGCCCCCCATTCCGGCCCCCCTTCTGCCGGAAGCTGTCAACGGAAGGCGGCATATAACCTTTGATCCCCGCGGGAGCAGATTCCTCCCTAAACTCTGGTGGATACTTCCGTGGAATTTCCTGTCCGACCGTGACCTCTGGCGGGCTTCAGTAAGGATTACATCCCTTTCGGGAATGAGGGTCTACCTGGTATCCATGGTACCCCTGGAGCCTGTACTCCGATCGAGGCAGCTTCTTTTCTGGATGATATCCCTGGCAGGGTTTGGGGGGGTCATCCTTTCCCTCGCCGTTGGAAGGATCGTTGCCGGTCAGGCCATGAAGCCCCTGAAATCCATCAACAGGTCCCTTTCAAGGGTATCGATAACGAACATGTCAATAGACCCCCCTCCAGGTGAAACTGACAGGGAGATAATCGACATCGTTACTCATATAAACTCCATGCTCAGGAACCTTGACCAGGGGATGAGGAACCTTCAGCAGTTCACTTCCGACGCGAGCCACGAATTAAGGACCCCCCTTGCCGTAATGAGGGGTGCCGTTGATGTGGCCCTTCTGAGGGACCGGGATACCTCCTATTACATAAGCAAACTGCAGGATCTGATATACAACATAGAGAGCATGCAGAACCTCGTAGGTGCGCTCCTTGAACTGGCAAGACTGGATGACATGAAAGGGCTTGAAACCATGGAGCCCGCTGATCTCCTGATCGTTGCCGAGGATGCCGTAGAGAACATCAAACCCATGGCAAACAGGAGGGGCCAGACCATCGAGGTCAGGCTGGAACCGGCACCCACAAGGGGCAGGGAAGCAATGCTTCTGAGGCTGGCCAACAATCTTCTTGACAACGCCAGCAAACATTCACCTCCCGGAAGCGCCATAGGAATAAAGACCTGGATGGACGGATCGCGGAACAGTTCAGTGATGGAGATAAGGGACACCGGTCCAGGACTTGGCCCCGAGGAGATAGAACGATGCTTCGACCGCTTCTGGAGGGCCGATGCCTCCCGGACAACCCCCGGTTTCGGCCTTGGGCTCCCCCTCGTCCAGAGGATAGCCCAGATACACGGGGCGACCATAGAGATCGAATCGGCCAGGGGGCAGGGATCGGTCTTCAGGATCCGGTTCCCGCTGGACGCGGAATCGCTGAAGGAATACGACCTGGAATAAAAAAGGGGGCCCCATGGGGCCCCTTCGCGAATATCTGGAAGAGATCATCAGAGGTTGGCCGATACGTAGAAGGACCTTCCCTCCCGAAGGATCAGCATGGCTATGGTCTTGGGCTCCCTGGAGACGATCTCGTCCATTTTCGAAACGTCTGCCACGGTCTCGCCGTTGATCTCAAGAACCACGTCCCCCTCCCTGAGTCCCATCCTGTGACCCGTGGAACCCGGAAGGACCCCGGTAATTACTACTCCGGCCGTTTCCTCTATGCCGTATTTCTCCCTGAGCTCATCGGTATTGGGTGATATCGAGATACCCAGTTTTGAAAGACTGGCGGGTTCTTCCCTGGCCGGTGCCTCCGTTTCCGTCGACGGCAAAGAGGCAAGAGTAACGGTTATCTTTCTCTCGGCCCCTCTCCTCAGGATGGTCAGTTCCACCTTCTCTCCAGCCAGGTTCTGCCTTATACCCACAATGAGATCGGCATGATCCTTGATATTCCGGCCGTTCATTGCAGTTATGACATCACCCCTGGCTATTCCGGCCTTTTCTGCGGGTGATCCCTTGACCACGTCTCCCACTATTGCGCCCTCGCCCGACTCAATGCCGTAGGCGCTGGCGAACTCCCTTGTCATGGGCTGAACGTAGACACCAAGCCATCCCCTGTTGACCTTGCCGAACTGGATAAGATCGTCCATTATCTGCTTGGCCATGTTGACGGGGACCGCAAAGCCGATCCCCTGGGCATAGGGGACTATCGCCGTATTTATGCCTATGACCTGTCCGTCCAGACCCAGCAGGGGTCCGCCGCTGTTGCCGGGGTTGATGGCAGCGTCGGTCTGGATGAAGCCGTCGAAATTCAGGTTCCTTGCCCTGACTGACCTGTTCTTTGCCGAGACGACCCCGACGGTCACGCTGCTTTCGAATCCAAATGGGTTGCCTATGGCTATAACCCATTCCCCGACTTCTATCCTGTCGGAATCACCCATCGGGACTGTGGGAAGATCCTCTGCCTCTATCTTGATCACGGCAATGTCGTAAGAGGGGTCCTTGCCTATTACTTTCGCGGGGAAGGTCCTTCCGTCGGAAAGTGTCACCTCTATGGTCATATTATCCGGTCCGTCCACAACGTGGTTGTTGGTCAGAATATAACCGTCACCGGTGACGATGAACCCTGAGCCCTTTCCCCTCATCGGCACCTCCCTGGAAAACCTGTCAAAACGGTCTCCGAAGAATTCCCTGAAGAAGGGGTCGTTCGGGAAGGGGGAGAAAGTCTGCTGGACTACGGCCTCGGTATCTATGTTGACGACAGCCGGCGAGGCCTCCCTCACTATCTTTGCGATCGGGTTCCCGGTGAATACATCCTGCGCCGCGGCAGGGAAAATGGAAAGGGAGATGACGAAGGCCGCGGACAGCAGAAGGGTCAGAAAACTTTTGTTGATCAGCCTGGGATTTCTCTTCATCCTGGCCACCTCCTGGATTTGTTTTGGAAATTATCCTACTTCAGGGCTTTCCCGGAATCGTCATTTCTACGGAGATCGGATCTCCGGGTTTGAAACCCAGGATGTCCGACGCCCTGCCCCGGTTGACAGCGATTGACACGAAACCCCAGCTGTCCTCCAGGGCGACCAGATCCCCTGAATTCACGTCTGAAAAAGTTCTCCCGACGGGTATGCTGAAAAGCCATCCGCAGCTTATCTTGATGCCGGAATCCCCCAGGCTGCCGAGAAACTTCCAGGGTATATCGGTCCTGATCGTCCCGAAAGCATCGACAAGTGCAACATGACCTGAGATCTTGCCCGGAACGGACTGGGGGGCCGAAAGGGGAAAGCTGTTCAGGGATCCTCTGGTTACTGCGGGGCCGAAATCTCCAGGGGGTTTCCCTCCAACCAGATCGGCAACTACGGGCGCCATGATGTCCCTTGCCTGGAAAGTGGGAGAAACGGTCTCCATTTCCACCGAGGGTCTTTCGATCGACCAGCATCCTTCTATGCCTCCGGTCCTTTCCGCCGCGGGGATGACCAGGCCGTTGTCGGGTCCCACGAAAATATCCCCCCTTGCGGACCGGACGGCGATCATGCGCCGGTCGGTCCCCACTCCCGGATCCACTATGGCGAGGTGGACTCCGACGGGCATGTAAAGAACAGCTCCTGCCAGCATCCAGCCGCCAGATATGATGTCGAAGGCCGGGACCTCGTGACTTATGTCGATCACCGGAAGGTTCACCCCTCTTCGAAGCAGGAGTCCCTTGCAGCAGGCTACGGTCTCGTCGGAAAGGCCGAAATCTGAGAGGAAGGTCACACACCTGAATTCTGCTTTCATTTCACAACACCCCTGTTTACTATATCATCCCTGCCGACAAGAATAAAACGGGTCCGACACGAAATGCGTGCGGACCCGGTTTCGAAGCTCGATATGGGAGATGCGGCATCAGGACCGATCGGGGAAAGAGTGTTTCTGGGGCCCTTTCCTGGCGGGGTAGACCACGACCCGCCTCATCGGCTCTGACCCTACGGAGTTTGTGGAGACGTCATCCCTGTCTTTAAGAGCCATGTGCACTACCCTTCGTTCCCAGCTGGTCATGGGTTCAAGACGGATAGGGTGCCCCTTCCTGCGGGCCTCACGGGCGGCGGCCAGGGCTATCTTCTCCACGCTTTCCTGCCTTCTGTCCCTGTATCCCCCGCTGTCAAGCCTTACCCTCTTCCCTGGCTCTGATTCCCTGAGAACGAGATTGGTAATGAATTCAACAGCCTTCAGGGTCTCTCCGTACCGCCCTATGACAATACCGGCATCATCCCCTGCGATATCAAGATTGACGCCATCGGTCGACCGGGGAACCACGGAAAGATCCATCTTTTCGAACAGATCCGTCAGGAAACCGGTTGCAATGTTCCCGGAAGCTTCAGGTTTCCGGGAAATGGAAACCCTCATCTTCTTGCCCAGTATCCCGAAAAGCCTTTTACCCTCATCCACTATCTCTATTTCAATTTCGGAGGGTTCCACGGACCATCTGAGCGATCCGATATGTATGGCTTCCTCAAGGGAATTGACTTCTACAACGAAAGTTTCACGATCTTCCACGAGTCAGACCCCTTTCCGGTCCGGGGATACTTACTCCCGGGCCTCCTTTTTCTGGGGCTTCTCCTTGAGCAGAACAGGTTTCTCCTGCATCTCGACTTCGGTCTTTTTCTTGATGTACCATTGCTGGGCCACCCCGATCAGGGATGAAACCCCCCAGTAAAGGAGGACCCCTCCGGGAAGGCTGAGGCATATGAACGTAAGGAAAACGGGCATGAACCAGTTCATGAATTGCATCTGGGGATTCGTGTTCCCGCTGAGCTTCTGCTGGAACCACGTCAGGAAACCGACGGCTATAAGCAGAATGAGGTTTGCAGCGTAGACACCGATGTGCGCAAGACCGGCAGGGTTGGCCGATATGCCTTTAAGGACCTCCCCTATTCCGTGGGTCTCTTCCGAAAGCCCTACCGCTAGAGCCAGGGTGGACAGGACCGAGCCCTCAAGGCTGATCCCGAGGAAGGTGGCCCCGCCCAGGTCCAGGTTCATCAGGACGCGGAAAAGAAGTATCAGGATGGGCAACTGGACAAGGAGCGGGAGGCAACCTGCTGCGGGGTTGACTTTGTTCTCCTTGTAAAGTTTCATTATCTCCTTGTTAAGGGTTTCCTTGTCATTGGCATACTTCTCCTGGAGGATCTTCATCCTGGGCTGGAGTTTCTGCATCTTCTGCATGCTGACAAGCTGTTTGTGGGATAGAGGGTGGAGCAGGATCCTGATCAGGATAGTAAGGCCAATTATGGCGATCCCGTACGAATGCGTGAACGAATAAAGGCTGTTCAGCACAAACAACAGGAAATCGCCCGCTGCTGTCCAGATTGCGCTCAAAGGATTCACCTTCCCTTGGGATAGTATTCTTTTAGATGGGGAACCCTGCTCCAAAACGACGGGTATTCGTCAGGTACGGGATCATAGCCGCCACTGTGCCAGGGACCGCATTTTATTATACGTAAAAAAGCGAGAAATGAACCTCTCGCAAGACCGAATTTTTCTATGCCCTCCCTGGCGTAGTTTGAGCAGGAAGGGTAAAATCTGCAGTTATCACCCAGTAAGGGAGAAATGAACCTCTGGTATAAGCCTATTGACCATACCGCTATCCTGGAAGGAACATCTTTCATGAGGTTCTCCTCCTGTCGGCATGCCAGTCAGGACCGGGCCAACCCTGGACCATAAGCCCTGCCCTTGAGAATATCCTTGCCATATCAATGTAGACAGCCCTGGCATTCTTGTCCAGTCCGGCGCTCTTCAAGGTACAGACGATCCAGAATCCATCCTTCACCCAGGGTCGAAGCCTCCTGACCGACTCCCTCAGGATCCGTTTCCCCCTGGATCGGACCGGTGCGGATCCCTGCTGCTTTCCCACCGCGACACCGAAACGGGTTGTTCCGTCAGGAGATTCCACAAACAGCAACCGCACCAACGCGCCACTTTCCCGGCGGCCGGTGCGGAAAACCAGATCGAACTGCCAGCCTTTTTTCAGTCTGTCATGTGATGGATAGACAAAGGGTACCCGCAACTAAACCGCCAGGCGCTTTCTGCCCTTGTTCCTCCTGTTCTGGAGAATTCTCCTGCCGCTCGGGCTGCTGGAACGCTGGAGGAAACCGAGCTTTCTCTTTCTCTTTCTATTTGAGGGCTGGAAGGTCTGTTTCAACTGTTACACCTCCTCTTGTCAATACGCTAGAAACGCCGGGGAAAAACCAGCCCGGATACTATAACACACAGGTTTACCGGCAACAAGTACGCAAGTACGCAAC
>CAZAMZ010000029.1:0-12072 GCA_964486375.1 uncultured Synergistaceae bacterium
TCTATCTCCACTACTTCACCAAGGGCAGCGTTCCTGGCATTGCCCACAAAGATAAGGGGACCTGAGATCCCTTTGACAAGCCTTGATCCTTCCCTGAAAAGTCTCATTATTCAGGAGCCTCCAGCCCGGACAGTGAAAGCCTGACTTTCTTCAGCCAGGCCGATGCGACACCGGGGAATTCCTCTTCGTTCGACTTCCGCAAGGCCAGAACTCCTCTCAAAAGGTCCAGGGACTGTACGTTATGGTGCAATATTCCCTTTCCTATCCCGTCGGAAACTATCTCGTGAAGTTCACGAAGGGTCTTGCTGAAAATCATCTGCCTTTCAAGAGCGTTGAAAGAATCGAGAGGGTCAAAGGCATTCTGCTGAAGGAAGCTTGACCTTATGATCTCTCCCATTTCAAGATCCCATTTATCCTGTTCTGAAAGGGCGTCCCGACCAACTATCTGTACAAGAGAAAGCAACTCGGACTCCCTGTCAAGGAGGGTTTTCAGGAATAAAGAGCCTGCGTGCCAGGTCTCACCCAGTTTTTTTCTGAAAAAGGGTTCAAGTGCATTTTCATAAAGAGAATAGCTCTGTTTCCAGTTTATTGAAGGGAAATGCCTGCTTTCGGCCAGCCTCTTATCGAGAGCCCAGAAAGCCCCTGAAAGCCTGAGGCTTGCCTGGGTGACCGGTTCCGAAAAATCGCCGCCCCCCGGGGAAACAGCATTGAATATTGTTATGGAACCCTTTCGATCCGGTTCTCCAAGGGTACTTACCCTTCCCGCCCTTTCGTAATACTGGGCCAGCCTGGAACCAAGATAGGCGGGGTATCCCTCTTCACCGGGCATTTCCCCAAGTCTTCCCGAGATCTCCCTGAGGGCTTCCGCCCACCTTGACGTTGAATCAGCCATCAATGCAACGTTGAGGCCCATATCCCGAAAATACTCGGCAATGGTCATTCCGAGATATATGCTTGCCTCCCTTGCGGCGACAGGCATGTTTGATGTGTTCGCTATCAGTACCATTCTTTCCATCAAGGTCCTGCCGGTATGGGGATCCAGAATATGGGGAAATTCCTCGAGGACTTCCGTCATCTCGTTTCCCCGCTCACCACAGCCAATATATACAACAATTTCAGCATTGCACCATTTTGCAAGTGATTGCTGGGTTACAGTCTTTCCGGTTCCGAAGCCGCCGGGAACAACGGCGGCGCCGCCAAGAGCGACGGGGAACAATGTATCGAGAACTCTCTGGCCGGTTACGAGGGGTTCATTAAAGGGGAGCTTTTCCTTGAACGGTCTTGGTTTCCTGACGTTCCATCTTTGGTACAGGGTTACCTCCCGGCCGTTATCTAGAATACACACCCTGTCATCAACGGTAACTTCCGAGCCTTCATGGAGGATTTCCCTGACCTGGCCTTGTTCCAGGTCCGGCGGTGCCAAAACCCGGTGGAGGAAACCTGTACCCTCCATGACGTAGCCGATAACATCTCCCGCGGAAATGATTTCCCTGTTCCTTTTCTGCGGAGTGAAGATCCACTTTTTGTCGCTATCGAGGCTCCGGGCCAGAAAACCTCTTTTCAGGAAGAAAAGGCCACCAGACATGTCCGACCCGCAGGAAAGGGGCCGGCCAATGCCATCAAGCACTTTCCCGAGAAGGCCCGGACCAAGGTCGATCCCGAGAAGTTCACCGGTAAATTCAACCGGTTCTCCCACATGGATGCCGTCAGTTTCCTCATAAACCTGTATATCGGCAACATTTCCGTCGATCCTGATGACTTCTCCAAGAAGCCTTTCCCTTCCAACCCGTGCAACTTCAAAATTTGCGACCGGTTCCATGGTCTCTGCCTTGATCACTGTCCCGGCGACACTGGTGATCTTTCCGCAACTGGACATCAGATCACTCCCAACTTTTCACGCTGCTTTTCAGAGAAGGCATTACAACCCAGACAGGTCCCCCGGGCAATCTGGCCTTTCTCTTGTAATATTCAGGGATGCTTTCAGCCCAGTCAGATTCGACAAGAACAAAGGCAACTTCTTCGCTTTGAAGTTTGTGAAAACATTCAGGGAAATCCCCGGGTCCCTCACAAACCATTGGTTCCAGACCGAGAAGCGACCATAATTCGATGAAAAGCTGCCTGCCAAGAACGTATCCCCTGCCGAAATTTTCCTTCATGAGGCTCAATCACCCCGGGATAACCATTTTTTCCATGATCGATCCAACTTCCAGACCCATGTCAACTCCAACGACCAGGGCGTTCAGGTTCTGCCATTCGACAAGCTGGTGGGCAATGTACGCTATGGAAACTTCTATTCCCAGCGGATCTTTCCTTCTCTGCAAGATCTGCCAGAGCCAGAAATGTCTGCCGGCCTTTCCGGGTATCATTGCTACGGATCTTTCCGGATCCTTTGGAATAAGGCTCTCCCAGGCCGTTCCGCCAAGCAGTTGGGCTGCATTTGCAGTATTCATCAGATCGTCCCGGGATAGCGAGAAACCTCCATCGATAAACAGAGCTGCAGCCTTGTCCCTTTCGATCGTTCCTGTTACCACGCGGGACCAGATGTTCATGTTCCAGATATCTATGGATCTTCCCAGAAGTTCGCCCACCAGGTAACCGTTCTTGTTCCTGTGACGTTTTAACATTTCTTTCAGAAAGGAAAGTACTTCCGAAAGAAAAACCCTCTCACTCGATGGCAGTGTCGAGCCCTTTCTCAGATGGGAACAGCCTGCTGCCAGTGCTTTTGAAAGAGGGTGCTCGAATGAAAGGCATTTATCAATTGCATGCGACAGGGAGTGGCTTTTCCAGAGTTGCCGGAAAAAAGTCACCGGCAAAGTGCCATAACCGTGCCAGACCGGGTTGCCCTCGTAAACTGCCCCTGTAAAAAAATACCGGAGAAGGAGACGCCCGTTGTGAAGATCTGCCCTTGCCAAAAGCGCCCTCATCAGTTCCTCCGGTTCTCCCATGGCCATCTGCCTGGCATGATTCAGGCTGTCAGACGAGGTTTCGGAAAGGGCCATCTCTATCCTTCGATGGGTCGAGAGGGGCTGTTCAACCAGGCTTTTCCTGAAGCTTTTACCGTACCTGGTCTCCAGTAGAAAAAGTTCTATGCCCTCAAGGGACCTGGAAGCGATCCTGCTGTAATCCTCTCTTCCCAGAAAATCGGAAAAGTGGGCCCGAAGTCTGGCGTTAAGGTATCCGTAGTTCTCGGGAAAACCTGTTGAATCCTTGAAGTACATCGCTGAATATCTCCGAAAACTCCTTTAGAAATACCTTCTGGAAAAGATCCCATCTGGTCTTGATGCTGTTGTTCACGACCACGGACCGTGTCCTGTGATCAAGTATCACGCAGCCGCCCCACTCCGGTCCTGGATCGCATTCCTCAACCGAGGCTATTCTTTGTTCAACGGGGACCATGGCGCTCTCCCCGAGGTTTACCATGACCACGGCATCTTCACCAAGGGCTTCAAGGGCCTCCAGGACCAGGGAGGCAAGGATCTGCGAATACCTGGCCCTGTCCTGTCTGATGTTTTCGATCTCGCTTCCGACTTTTGTTGAGAGATCATCAAGGAAAGAGTTGATCCTCGTCATTGCTTCCTCCCGGATCTCAAGGAGAGCCCTTCTTTTTTCCCTTTCAAGAAGAAGTTCGAATTCTTTTCTCTGCCTGACCCTTATGGAGTGGACTTTTTGCTCTGTATCCCTTCTGGCAAGGAACATCTTTTCGGATATTAAGTTATCCGATTCCTCCTTCATTGCTGCAACTCTTCTGAAAAAATCATCCTCAAGGGCTTTCTTGAAATCTTCGACCCCTGACATATCTGCAGGAATTATCGCGGATCCCATAGGGGGCAACCCTTCTACGGAGGATCAGGCGAACTGCAGGATCAGCATAACGGCAACGACAAACCCCAGGATGACCATTGTTTCGGGAATTGCCTCAAGGATAATTATTACGCCGCCTGTTTCAGGCTTTTCCGCAATAGTGCCTGCACCCACGCTCCCGATTCTTGCCTGCGCGTAGGCCGTTGCAATTGCCGGGATCCCCACCGCAAGAGCGGCGGCAAGAGCGATCAACGCTTTTTCCATAGTTCCGGTTTCCTCCTTGAAAAGGGTTTATACTGGGTGCCGCCTCCAGAATGGAACTTGCCCAGGAATTCGACGTATTGCAGACGGGCTGAATGGAGACTGGAACCAGCTACTGCAAGAACAAAATTCAGCAGGTGTATCGTAAGCGCCAGGAATATCCCTATGAAAGTCACTCCCATGGAATCGACGAAACTGTTGGCGACCATTGCCAGTATCGCCGATGAAAGGCCAATGGCCGCAATGCGAACATAACTTAATATGTTCCCGACGGATCCAAAAGCTTCTACAAGGCCTCCCATTCCTCCACCGGCAAGAAGCAGGGCAAGCCCCAAAATAAGCAAAGATACCGCAAGAGTAAAAAATCTTCCGGGAAGCCATCCCTTGACAAGGATCATGGCGCTCAGAAGGGCGGCCAAAATAAGGATATTGCCCAGTCTTTCAATCCAGAGATGGCGATGTTTCGATCGGACCCCCTGTACGAATCCCATGAAATAACCTAGCAGGACATGGGCAAAACCAAGGCTGACAGTGAATGCCATCACCGGGATAACTACCTGGGACCTTTCCAGCCAGAGTGGTTCAAGATGGAGCAGCCTGTGGCCGGTGTCCCCGAACAGTTCACCGTAGGCCGCACCCCAGAAGACCGACCATGCCGACACAAAAAGAAGGATGGATCCAATGTCACTTACAAAAGGGCGATGCTTCTTCTGCTTAAGCCAGTAACCCAACATGCCGATAATGATCCCGTAACCGATATCACCTATCATGCAACCCCCGAAAAAGGGGAAGAAGATACCAATCAGTATGGTAGGATCAAGTCCCTTGTAGGCAATGACGGGCATCAGTTTGAGAAATATCTCGAAAGGGCGAAAATAGGCGGGATTTTTAAGCGAAGTAGGTACTGCCCCCCACTCCCCGGGGTTGGGATCCCTCCATTTGACCAGTACCCTTTTGTCGAACCTGGATTTAATAAAATCCGATACCCTTTCCTTTTCGTCAAGGGGCACCCATCCCTCAAGCCTGAAAATATCACCCCTTGTCTCACTTCCGGTCTCTATCAGGACCTCTTCCACCTTCTCATCAAGAAGAACATAAAGTGCCCCGATTTTGGGACCCCATTCCTTCCTGGTCTTGCTTAAGTTGGCATCGATCTCGCGGATCCTTCTCGGGAGATCACCCACAGCCTGTTCCATAAGAGGAATGCCTTCTTCGTAAGGCATTCCCTCGAATTCTCCGGGAAGCAGCCAGGGGAGGCAGTCGTTCGCAGTCATTATGTCCCTGGCGATCCTGGCGTGATCAGGGTGAACGCAGATGGCGACTATAGTCTCTCCCCCCGGGCTTACCGTTGAGTGGTAAGGTGTCCTGATCTCGCTGCCAAGGGGATCTTTTTCCCTGATCTTTTTCTGTATCTTCGACACAAGGTCAGGGACGTTCACCCTCTGAACCCACCACAGGGTAATTACCAGCCCCCTGGATGTGTTCTCGTTTATAAAGGTCTGAAAATGGTTAAGTGTTCTCAGGGCAGATCTTAATGACCCTATGCGGCCTTCCAGTTCGGATCTCAGGGAGACCTGTTCCGTAAGCCTCATGCTGAAAGCATCAAGGCTTTCCCGGATCCCATCGATTATTGTCGGGTCAGGGGATGAAAGGATCCGTCTTTTTTCTTCCATGTTCTTCTTCGGGATGGTATTCGAGTCATCCCATCCCAGGGTTTCAAGCAATCCCAGCGCTTTTCCCCTCAGGATCTTGAGTTCCGCGGCAGATTCAGTGTTCAACGCCTCCGCCGGTTCATCGTGCAGGTGAAGTACACCAAGGTCATGAAGGGATTCGATGATTTCCGGCCTGTCGTTTACAAGGCCCCAGAGGTTGAGGAATACCATGTCCCTGATCAACGGGAAAGGCTCCTATGGCCAGGGTCAGGTCCATCAGGAATGATTTTCTTAATGGCTTCTCCGGATAATCGATCAAGATCCTCTTTTAGCGTTCCCGATGAAAAAAGAGAGCCCAGGGCCGTCCTGAGATCGGCAATAAAGGAATCCCTCGCCGAAGCAAGGACAGACTCATGACCGGACCACTCTTCTCTTGCCATGGCAAGGGAGTTTTCCGAAAGCTCTTCTATTCTCCTGAGAGCCTGATTCTGTTCCTCCTTCAGTCGAGACCTTTCCCTTTCGAACCTGATCTCAAGCTCCTTCCTGAAGGATTCGAGTTCGGGGTGCAGGTCCCGGGAGGGATCGGCATCAAATTCCCGGGGGTTCATGAAACTCATTGCCTTCCATCATAAATTCACAGAAAGCCCCGCGGTCAATTACACCGATCAATTTCCTTCCTTCAACCACGGGAAGCCTTTTCAGGCCTTTTCTCAGCATCAGGTCCACTACGGTCATAAGACTTTCCGATGGCCTTACAAATACAGGATCAGGGTTCATGACTTCCTTGACACGAAGGTCGCCGATCTGCCTGAGGCGCTTGACAAGATCCCCTTCGGAATCGTCAAGAAAGGAACTCTGGGCAAGGACTTCCAGGTAGGTCGGGGTTGCTCTTCTGAGGATATCCTTTTCTGAAAGATAACCGACAAGGACCCAGTCATCACGGACCACGGGGATCCCGGCAAGCCTCTGGCTGTAAAGAAGATGTATTGCATCAAGGACCAGATCATCCTCGGCCACGGATGACAGATCCCGGTGCATAAGATTCTCGGCATTGATCGTCAAAACCTCATTCCCCTTTCAGAGAAGAAAAACCGATCCTTGTGAGGAAAACGTGGCAAACAAATATTGGAAGGCGGCGAACCCGGCTCCATCTCCATGGTTCCTGGATCAGTCGGAAGAGCCATTCCAGACCTGCCTTCTGAAGGGACACCGGAGCCCTTTTCAAATCACCGGAGATAACGTCAAAACTTCCGCCTATTCCTATCGAAACGGTATTTTCAAGCATCTTGCCGGTACTTGACATCCATATCTCCTGTTTTGGCACACCCATTCCCACAAAAACAAAACGGGCGCCCGTACTTCTGATATCTTCGATCACAGAGGCCATTTCGTGGTCCTCGATATATCCGTTCCTTGTGCCACCGATGATCAGGCCGGGATATTGGCCCTTGAGCTTTTCGGCAGCCTTTTCTGCAACACCTGGTTTCCCTCCGAGAAAAAACACAGGCCAGCCCTCTGTTGAAGCAAGACGGCACATCCTCTCGATAAAATCTATCCCGGGTATTCTCTGGGCGACGGGATTTCCCAGGATCTTGAGGGCGGCGATCAGCCCTTTCCCGTCCGGAAGGACCAGGTCCGCTCCCCTTACGATATTCCTGAAATATGGGTCCTCCTTCGCTCTGAGTGCTGAAAGGGCGTCCAGGGTTACTATGTACCTTCCACCCCTGTCCTGAAGCATCCATGACTTGATCCTGCCAAGAGCGTAATCAACCGATATGTTGTCCACGGCTATTCCCCAGATGGCGGACCGGTTCGAAAAACCGGAGGTCTTTCTTGTCCTGGAGGAAATGAAAACCATTGACCCCCCGAGCACAATGGCGGAAGAAAGAAGAGCCGCAAGGGCCATCTTCTCGTCACGAAGCTGGAAGGAAGCCACGGCTGCGCCCATGACAGCACAAAGAACTCCCACCGCGCGTACTGCCGGGGTATGGTCCATCCCCCGGCTGACAAGTCTCCTGTAAAGGAAAAGTGTCCCCTGGGGTCTGGATGAAAAGGCCCGGCTGACTATGTTGAAAGAGGCTTCGACAATGGGAATTGCAAAAAGGCCCAGGGGGATAAGCATAAGAACGGAAAAGGTCACACCCTTGCTGACGCCGAGGATGGAGGTCCCCGCTATCAGTGTGCCCCATAGTGCAGCGACAGGTTCGCCGAGTCTCCTGTAGGAGTGTCCGTGACGGCTCCAGAAAACGGCCAGGATCACGACACCCAGCAGGGTCATGTAGAACGCCCCTGAAATATGCTGCCTTGAAAGACCCGTTACTATCAGCATGACGACCCATGTAATGGCGGAAAGGAAGCCGGCAAGTCCCGGGATCTGATCCATCTCCTGCAGCAGGAGGGGAAAGATCCCTACCCACAGGGAGGTTACCACCAGGGAAGAGTAGCGGTTCAGGAAAAGGAATTGACCGTCGGGGAAACCAATGAAAGAGATAGTCAGTCCCATGGAGGCAAAAACAGCACCTATGGCAAAAAATCCTGCGGCCCATGGAAAACGCGGTTCAGCCCTCTGGCCGACACCGATTATAGCGGAAACAAGGCCAAGAGCTATCACAAGCCTTACAGAAGTATCAGCAGCCCATATCCCGCATATACCCCATGCGGCGAGGAGGCAGACATCTTTGAGGAAATGATACTGATCCCTCTCCAGAGCCTTCTTGGAGATCCTCTGGATAACGAAGAAGACTACAAAAAGGGAAAGAGCAAGGAAAACAATACCCTGTATTTCGTGGACATCCACCGGCATCAGGGTTCCTCCCGGAACATCATGCAAATACCGCAGAAAGCCCATTTTTTACCGAAGCCTCTGCAGCTGCTTATGATTTTAACATGAAAAGGCCCGGAAAGTTCACTTTCATACACTTTTCCGGATCTTGGAAACTCCGTCCATGTATGGTATCAGGACCTCGGGGACTGATACCGATCCGTCGTTGTTCTGGCAGTTCTCAAGTATGGCTATCAGGCAGCGTCCAACAGCAATGCCTGAACCGTTAAGGGTATGGACGAACTGGACCTTGCCGTTTTCACGGGACCGGTACCGCGTATTCATCCTTCTGGCCTGAAAATCCTCACAGTTGCTGCAGGAGCTGATCTCCCGGTATTTTCCCTGGGACGGGAGCCAGACCTCGAGGTCGTAGGTCTTGCTGGCAGCAAAACCCATGTCGCCGGTGGAAAGCAGCACCGTTCTGAAAGGCAGATCAAGCCTCCTGAGGATCTCCTCCGCAGAACCGGTAAGCGATTCCAGCTCCTCGTAGCTTGAGCCGGGGGTGCATATCTTGACCAGTTCGACCTTGTCGAACTGGTGCTGTCGGAGCATACCCCTGACGTCCCTTCCATGGCTCCCCGCTTCTCGCCTGAAACAGGGGGTATAGGCTGTAAGGTAAAGCGGGAGTTGATCTTCGTGGAGGATCTCCCCCCTGTGAAGATTGGTAAGGGGTACTTCGGCCGTCGGGATAAGCCACAGGTCGTCCGATGAACAGGAATACAGGTCCTCCGCAAATTTTGGGAGCTGTCCGGTTCCCTTCATGGTATCGCTGTTTACGAGGAAGGGAGGCTGCACTTCAATAAAGGAGTGCTCATTGGTATGGATATCGAGCATGAAATTGACCAGGGCCCTTTCAAGTCTTGCGCCCATTCCCATCAGGACGGTAAAACGGCTTTCCGCAAGACGGACACCTCTTTCGAAATCCATTATCCCCAATTCTTCCCCGATATCCCAATGCGGCCTGGGGTCGAAATCGAATTGCCTCGGCTTCCCCCATGAACGGATAACGGCATTGGCATTTTCATCCTTGCCGACAGGTACCGAAACATGGGGAATATTCGGTATCTCCAGCAGAAGGGCCTGGATACGGTTTTCCAGGTCTGCGATCAGCTCATCGTTCTGCCGTATCTCCTCCCCTATTGAGCGCATCCTTTCCATGATCTCTTCTGTTCCGTCACCGACCCTCCTGAGCTCGGCGATCTTCCTTGATCCCTTGTTGCGTTCCGACTTGAGTTCGTCTGTAAGGGTAAGTATCTCGCGCCTTCGCTGATCCAGATCAATGATCTCATCAACCGGGAACGTGGCGTTCCTCTTTTCCAGGTCTTTTTTCAGTTCTTCGGGTTTTTCCCGGAAAAGGCGGATATCAAGCATTACCTGCTTCACCCCCGGCCGTTTTCCTCATCTGCCGGAGCAAGTCGGCCATCTCGATCGCTGCAGATGCCGCATCTGCTCCTTTATTCCCTGATTTGCTTCCGGCTCTCAGCAGGGCCTGTTCAAGGGTATCGCAGGTAAGAACACCGAATGCGACGGGGATCCTTTGTTCCATTTCAACCATCGCAAGTCCCTTTGATACTTCTGCTGCAACAAAATCAAAGTGTGGCGTGTCGCCCCTTATTATGGCGCCGAGAGCGATGACAGCATCATACCTTCCGGTAAGCGCGCTTTCCCTCGCCGCCAGAGGGAGCTCCCAGGCACCTGGCACCCAGGCTATGTCGATATCCTGGGATTGGACATCGTGCCTCAGGAGGAAATCCTTTGCTCCCTCCAGAAGTCTGGATGATATCAATTCATTGAACCTGGATACCACCAGAAGAAACCTTAAACCGGTCCCGATCAGCTTTCCCTGGATATTCCTCATCGTTCATCCCTTCCTTGTCTTTGAGGTATCAAGCGCCGGCTTCACCCGATTATGTCCTTGAGATGAAGCATGTGTCCAAGTTTCATTTCCTTTGTCTCAAGATATTTTTCGTTGAAGGTATTTGGCGAGATGATCAGGGGCACCCTGTCTGCCACCTCCAGCCCGTGTCCTTCGAGGCCGATTATCTTCCTCGGGTTGTTGGTAATAAGCCTTATCCTTTTCAAACCGAGGTCTGCGAGGATCTGGGCTCCTACACCATAATCCCTCAGGTCGGGGCTGAAACCAAGAGCCTCGTTCGCTTCCACGGTATCAAGCCCCTTCTCCTGCAGTTCGTAGGCATGAAGTTTTTCCAGAAGTCCTATGCCTCTTCCTTCCTGCCTCATATAGAGAAGAACGCCCTTTCCCTCGGCTTCGATCATTCTCATGGCCTCCCTGAGTTGAGGGCCGCAGTCGCACCTGAGCGAACCGAGGGCATCGCCGGTAAGACATTCGGAATGCACCCTCACGAGGGTCTCATCCCCTGAAGAAACATCGCCTTTTACAAGGGCAATGTGAATTTTATCCTTCTTGTCCTCAAGGACGGATGTATAGGCGTGAGCTGTAAAATCACCGTATTCCGTCGGAAGATTGACGACGGCGACCTTTTCTACCAGCTTCTCCTTGCGGTTCCGGTATCTTATCAGTTCCTCTATCGTGATGATCTTCAGCCCGTGCCTGGATGCAAACTCGACAAGGTCAGGGAAACGGGCCATGGTTCCGTCTTCTTTCATGATCTCGCATATTACGCCGACGGGCGACATGCCGGCAAGCCTGGCAAGATCAACGGCGGCCTCGGTATGCCCAGCCCTTTTCAGGACCCCTCCCCTTCTGGAGACAAGAGGGAACATGTGTCCAGGCTTTCTGAACATATCGGGCAAAGCATCAGGATCTGAAAGCAGCCTTGCGGTCACGGCTCTTTCTTCTGCAGAAATACCCGTTGTTGTACCTTCCCTGGCATCTACGCTTACCGTGAAGGCGGTGCAGTGGAGGTCTGTATTCTCCTTGACCATGGGTTCAAGGCGAAGCCTTTCCGCCACCTCAGGAGACAGGGGGACACACACAAGCCCTTTGGCCCGGGAAATCATGAAATTTATGCTCCTGGTATCGGCCACTTCAGCGGCCATTACCAGATCCCCTTCGTTTTCCCTTGACTCGTCATCAACCACTATCAACATGCCGCCGTTCCTGACAATGCCGATAGCTTCCTCGACGGTTGCCGATACTCCGTCATTCCCAAAAACATTCATTTGATCCGCACCTTCCTGGTTCTACTATTCCCACCCGATCTCGGCAAGGTATTCCCTGGTAAGGTATTTCCCTCCGTTGATATTGCTGCCGGTGAGCAGGTTTTCAATATATTTTGAAATTATATCGTACTCCACGTTAACCCGGCTCCCTTCCGCAAGGAACCTGAGACTTGTGCTTTCGATCGTTTCCGGGATCAGGCCCACTCTGAAAAAACCATTACCCTTTTCAATAACGGTCAGGCTTACGCCCTGGATGGCCAGCGACCCTTTTCTGGCTATGTATTTCCCGACGGCGTCCTCGAGCAAAATATCGACTTCCCATGTTCTTCCCGTTTTTTTTACACGAAGGACCCTTGAAACATTGTCAACATGGCCAGTGACCAGGTGACCCTC
>CAZAMZ010000030.1:0-12064 GCA_964486375.1 uncultured Synergistaceae bacterium
ATTCACGATTTACGGATCTTGCCCTTCCGGTTTCCGAGTCACGCGTTACGGGTTACGCTTTTTCCCCTTCATCCTCGTTGTTCTCCGATGACAGTTCCATCCCTTTCCGGACCTTGTCCATAACCTTGAAAATGAAGAAAGTGGATACCAGGAACGAGGCAAACACCGAGACAGGCTGGCACCACCATATCCCGGCAAGGCCGAAGGCCCCTGACAGGACCAATGCAGCAGGAACCCTTACCGCAAGTGTCCTGATGATCTGTGCCACCATACCGTAGACAGAGTAGCCGCTGCCCTGAAAAACGCCCCAGAACGATATGTCGGCAGCGGCAAAGAGGTAGGCTGTAGCAGACGCCCTGATGGAAGCAATTGCCATCCCCATCACCTGCGTTGATGGTTTGAACAGCGACAGGACGAAGCCGGGCCATAAAAATACCATCGTTCCGACGAACCCTGTCATGGCGATCGATGAAAAAAGAACAACTTTTAATGATCCCCGTACCCTGGAAAAATCCCCTTTGCCTATGTTGTACCCGATAAAGGGAATAAGGGCGCTGTTGAAGCCGAAGACTGGAAGGAACACGAACATTTCGACCCTGTTCCCAAGCATCAGTGCTCCTACAGCAGCCGGCCCGTAGCCCGCCAGGATCCTGTTCAGGATCGCGGCTCCAAAGGCCATGCCGCCCTGGGATATCGCTACTGGGAGTCCTATTCTTCCAATGCTCATCCATCTGGACAGGTGGCCTTTGACCCAGGTAATCGAAGGAATGATCGGGCTTCTTTTATTCAATCGCGACAAGAGATATATGCAGGATGCAAGACGTCCTATACAGGTCGCTATCGACGCACCGGCAATACCCCATCCGAAAGTGAAGATCAGGATCGGGTCAAGAATCACATTTATTCCGTTCCCCAGGATCATGCTCTTCATAGGGGTGACCGTATCGCCCTGGCTTCTGAAGACGGCATCAGCCAGAAGTGAAAAGGACATAAGCGGGGTGGCCAGCACCATCCAGAATGCATAGCGGTAACTCTCCGACAGGACCTCCCCCGTGCCTCCCAGAAGGGAGAAAAAGGAGTCGGACCAAGGACGGAACAGAAGGGGGACAACAGGTGCAGACAGGGCGAGTACCAGGATCAGGGCGGCGTCGGCATATCCCTTTGCCTCGTCCTTCCGTCCTTTTCCCAGGGATGTGCTCACCCTCGTGGTCGCTCCGGTGGTCATCCCGTTAACGAGGGCGAATACCACGAATACTATGGGAAACGTAAGGGACATTGCAGCAAGGGAGGATTCTCCCAGCCAGGAGATAAAAACAGTGTCTACAAGATGGAACAGCGTGTGAAAGAACATCGATAACATAGACGGAAGAGCCAGCCTCCAGAGTGTTCCTGCGACGCTCCCTCTGCCCATATCGACGTTCCTGTCGAATATTGCCATGGATTCCCCCTGCAATGAGAGACTCAGAGAATTGTATTGAAAAGGACCTGGCCTGGCAAACGTCCCGTCAGAGTTACTATCCCGCCCATTTGACGAGATCCACGACTCTCTCTGCATTGATGCCTGAAAGGCGTGCCAGTTCCCCGAAGCCCCAGCCGCCATGTCCGGAAAGAAGGGATCTGTCACGCTGGTCCACGATCCAGGGTCCTGAGGGATCTTCTTCGATAAGGGACAATACCATGGAGAAAGCGCGTGCAAGCTCTCCCAAAGCCGGGTGGTGGGGACCCGCAGCAACCCCGCGCATGAGTGAAGGGGTTTCCTGGAGGCCCACTCTCAGGATATCAAAGCCGTTCCGCATGGCGTAACTGATCATACGGCCTGCCCAACGGGCGCTCTCGTCCACACCGGGGGGGACGTATTTGCCGGAGAGGAAAAGATCTTCAAGGGGTGTTCCCTTCAGGACCAGGCAAGGGTAGATCCTCAATTCCATCCGCCGCTGTCCCTTCAGATCCTTGAGCAGCGTGAGGTCTTTCATTGAGGATCTCTCGTCCTGGCCGGGCAATCCTGTCATAATCTGTACTCCCGGTATTACCCCGGGACAGTCAGCGATCATGGAGATCTTTTCAAGGACAGTATTTCCGGAATACCCACGGTTACAATTTTCCAGTACCCTGTCGTCCAGGGATGAAACACCAAGTTCTATCGTCCTCACGGGGTATTCCGAAAGCATCGAGAGAACGTCTTTGGTTATGCAAAGGGGATGGGTTGACAGCCTGATGCGGCTGCCTGCGGGCGCTGATGCGGCGGCAGAAAGATACTTGCGCTGCAGGTCCCCCGGCTGGCAGGTAAAGCTCCCCCCGAAAAAGCACACCTCGAGGGGTTCGGTACTTCCTGATGCCTCAAACCTTACTTTCTCGGGTGAAGGGTGATCCGAAAGACCGGTGATAGCGAACTGGTCGCAGTAGATGCACCTGTTAGGGCAATTACTCATGGGAAGGAAGAATGGAAGGCTTTTCACCATTCGCCTCCTTCAGACCAATCGTTGAGGATGGCTGCCCATGCGAACATGTCTGCCTGGTGTTCGAAGCTTGTCATCGGGGTTGCAGTTGAAGTCCAGAAAGACTCGCCTTTTCTGTGATGTAGAAGGTGATAGAGTTCGTGAAAAAAGGCAAAACGCTTCCAGATCAGCGGAAGGCAGCGGTTGACGTAAATACGCGCCCTGGTTCCCCGGGCAACGTGTAGCCCCCATAGAGAATCCGGGAGTGGAACATGGAACAGTTCTACGGACCTGCCGCAGGTCTCTTCGGCCTTGGCCAGAACGCTGAAATCGTCCAGGTCCATCCAGGAAAAGGCTTCCTTCCTGGCCCAGTCGGGAATGATCTCGGGGGGCGAGGGCCAGTCCATTCCTGTCATGCCATTGGGATCAGGGGCTGTTTCATCCATCTTCCCTGTCCCAGTCTGAAAGGGCAGCATCGACAAGTTTATGGACGAGCTGTACCTCGTTCCGGGAGAGTTTCCTGCTGCGGTACCATATCTCGACCGGTTCCCGGCTGTTCAGGACCTCCTCAAGCATGAGCCTGCCCGATGAATCCCTGTAGGGATTCTGCACAAGGTCGACAATGTCGACGTCGAGGGCGCCCGCCAGCCGTTTGAGGAGTTTCATCGATGGCAGTCTTCTGTTGCTCTCCAGGGACTGAATGTATATACGGCTCACGTCGACTATATCGGCCAGGCTCTTCTGAGTGAGCCCCTTTGACCTGCGCAGTGTCTTTATCCTGAGTCCAAGGCTCATAGTGATACCTCCCGTCTGAAATGTTACAAATATTATACCTGGAGGGTTAAATGTTGACAATGCCGGCGAGAAAGGTTTCGCAGTCGTGGAGGAAAAGGGTGCAGGCAAGAAGGTCTGCCGCGCCACCGGGGCTTACCCTGTTGCGGCTGAAGGTGCGGTCCGCTTCTTTAATGGCCTCCAGGGATTCTGGAGAGTAGGGTACCCCGTGGCTCAGAAGGTCCGAGACCATGGTCCTGTAAGTCGTAGTCCAGAAGGTGTACCCCTTCCTCGCAACAATGTTGGTGTCCTCCCCGTGCATCATCAGGTTGAAAAGGGCGAAGAGGGAACTGTCATGCCTGTTTGCACCAAGCGAAAGAGCCTTCCTGAAGGACGGGATACCGTAACGGATGACCGTGGGGAAACCCGTTTCAGCTTCACCCCTGATCCCCGTGAGGCCATGTTCCAGGTAGATCCTTTCGCCGCTTGAAAGGGGTCTGGCCGGGGGATCGTACCTGAGGGATCCCAGTTCCCTCTCACAGCATCCGGATACTGCAGCTGATGCTTCCCTTGAAATGTTGGACGGTAATGGCGGTATTCCCAAAAAGATGCATCTTCCTGCCCCATAGAGAAGGAGAGAAAGTGCAAATATCAGGCCCTTGTGAGTGTTGATACCGGAAGTTGCCTCTGACATTGCCCAGTCCATTTCTATGCCGGTTTTTCGCAACAGGCCCAGGGCCATGTCGGGATGAACACCCTGCAGTCCTTTCAGGGCCTGTTCGGGCCAGAAAGGTGCGAGGGCAGCGGCGCTCAGGAGGAATGTCGTAAAATCCATGTCCTCGTGGGATCCGCTACCCCACCGGTCAACAAGACCCGGCTTGGGTGCAGTGAAAACCTCGAAAAGGCTTGCGCTTGCGGCAAGCGATCCAAGAAAAATGTGCAGGGACATCATGCCCTCTCTTGACTGGGTTGCGATTACGGCGGATACTGAACTGGATAATAACAAAAATAGGCGAGGCTAACAATGACGGAAATTAGCGCCAGGAGCGAAGATTATCTCAAGGCTATATTCAAACTGCAGTCCCAAAGGAAAGTTGTGAGGGTCAAGGATCTCGCCTCTGTTCTTGGCGTAAGGTCGCCAACGGTGGTCGGGGTGATCTCGGGCCTCAAGGAGGGCGGGCTGGTGGAACAGGAGCACTACGGCTACATCTCCCTTACAGCCAGTGGAGAGAACCTTGCCAGATCCCTTGTACAGAACGAGGATCTGCTGAAAGAATTCTTCGTGGAGGTTCTGAGCCTGAATCCCGATGAAGCCGGAAAGAACGCTTGCAGCGTAGAGCACTATATTACCCCTACCTGCAGGGAAAGGCTTGTATCATTCATAAGGTTTCTTGATGTCTGCGGTCGTGGTTCGCCAAAATGGCTTGACCATTACCGTCATTTTGTGCTGACCGGTGAACCCCCGCCCTGCGACAGGTGTGGAGATCTTTTACCAGGGGAAGAAAAACAATGCGAAAAACAATGAAACGGACACTGATATCTTTTCTGCTCCTTTGTGCGTTGCCTCTTGCGGCCTCTTCTTCAGGAACATCCCAGGTGGAGGATCTTTTCTGGTCGAGGCAGTGGACAGCACTTGAAAGCACATTGAATGCACCTGACTACGAATCCTCATCAAGGGACCGGGTCATGTACGCAAATTCGCTCTGGCTTCAGGGAAAATGGGCTCCGGCAATGGAGATCTTCCTGGAGGAAAGAAACTCCCTTCCTGATAAACTTCGACCCTATGCCGACATGCTGATAGCCCTGGGTTTTGAAAGGACCGGATCCCCCCAGAAGGCCAGGGAGGTTGCAATGTCCCTCTGGAGTATTGAAGAGTGGTTCCTGTCGCCCTATGTTGCCTATGCTCTGGGCCGGATAGCCCTTGGCGAAGGGAATGTCCCGGAGGCCAGGGGATGGTTCAGGGCCATGTATGAAAGGGCTGCGGACACTTCACTCAGAAGACAGGCCCTTGAATCCCTCATCAGGCTTCCCGACCCGGATCCGCGTGACGGTATTTCCCTGCTGGAGATAGCACCTTTTCACAAGGGTGCCCTGGCCCTCGTCAGACAGGATCCTGGAGTCGATGACGATACCACGGCCTTCCCTCTTGGTTACGCCGCTTTTTTTTCCGGAGATCACGAGGAGGCGGTCCTTCATTTCCGCAGGGTTTCCCCGGACAGTCCGAATGCAGAGAGGGCAAGGTTTTTCATGGCCAGGTCACTCTCAAGGCTGGGAAGGGGCGATGAAGCCCTGGATCTGTGGGGGGAACTTGCCCTGACATCGTCAAGGTATTTTCAGTCATCCGTCGAGTCGATCTCAAGGATGGCTGCCGAATCGGGCGGCAAGGCAATGGAAATGCTGAACGGAATAGCCCTTTCCGGTCCCGAGGATCCTGCTGCCGCAGCCCTCGCGGAGTTGGCAAACCTCTTTGCCAGGAAGAACGACGAGGAGCGAGCCCTTGTTTTTGAGGACATGCTATTGGAAAAGTACCCCAAGAGCAGATTTGCCGGTGCCGCTCTCTGGGAGAAAGGATGGTCTGCCTGGAAACACGGGGATGTCCGGGCAGCCGATGCAGCATGGACCAGGGCCCTTGAGGCCGGCAACGACAGAAGGCAGGAGACCCGGCTTCTGTACTGGGCTGCAAGGGCAAACGAGCGACTGGGAGATTCCAGGACCGCTTCTGCACTCCTTGAGCGTCTAAGGAATAATTTCCCGATAGATTACTATACTTTTCTGGCCTTCCCGGAAGGCGGAGTAAGGGTAGACGACAATGTGCCGAAAGTCCTTGCCGGAGAGGAAGGAGAACTGGCAGACTGGGGTTTTGTTATCTACGCCCGTATGGAAATGGCCTCTTCGGACCGCCCGGCCGGAAGATTTGCCTCGGCCCGCCTGGCCATGTGGCTTGGCGACGCCCGGGGGGCCTTTGTGGACGCCCTTCCGCTCTTTTCAATGCTTTCCAGTTTTACCCCACTTCCAAGGCCTGTTCTGGAGGTTCTTTACCCGAAGGCACGCGAGCGCGAAGTATTGGAGGCCTCTTCACGATTCGGCGTGGATCCCCTTGACGTCTGGGCCATCATGAGGAGGGAGAGCGCCTTCGATGAAGAGGCGGTAAGCACTGCAGGAGCGATGGGGCTTATGCAACTGATGCCTCCGACAGCAAGGGAGAACGCTGCAATGTTGGGGTTGAAGGAAGGGGACTACTTCGATCCCTCCAGGAATATCATCCTGGGCACACACCATTTCTCCAGGCTTTTGAAAATGTTCGACCGGATCGAGTGGTCTATCGCGGCCTACAATGCAGGGCAGGGCGCTGTGGGAAGGTGGCTTCCACCAAAGGGGCCTGTCGAGGAGTGGATAGAGGATATACCCTATGGCGAGACAAGGGAATTTGTCAGGCAGGTTATGGCCAACAGGAATATTTACCGTATTACCTACCCTGATATTGCCGCAAATGTCAAGGATCCAGAGGATGCAGAATGATGTCCAGACGAAACCCTTCAGGCGATACAAGGAATGACCCCGTGGAGATGGTGAGGGCATTTCTCGAAGGGGCAGGATACGATGGAGAGATATTCTACAGCGAAGAAACCATCAGAACCGTCGATGACGCCTCCAGGAACGTAGGCGCACCCCCGGAGGAGATCCTCAAAACCCTTGTGCTGATGGCCGATGATAAGCCTGTTATCGCCCTCATGTCGGGGCCGAACAGGATAGATCTCAAAAAGATAAAGACCCTCCTCGGGGCGAAGAGGGTCTCCATGGCCAGACCTGAATGGGTGCTGGACTATTCCGGCTTCGAGGTAGGGGGAGTACCCCCGGTGGGGTTCCCTTCAAAACCCAGGGCGTTCCTCGACGAAGACCTTTTCAGGTTCGAAACTGTCTGGGCCGCTGCCGGAACAGATCACTCCTTTTTCCCAGTGAGCCCGGAGAAGCTCCGGTCATTCACGGGGGGGGAAAGGGCCGATATCAGGAAAGGCGACTAACGTTTTACCGGCACTATGGCCTCGAGCCAGCCGTCGAATTCGCGATTCAGCTTTATGGACCGCAGCGGCCGGATGAATACCTCAATGTTATGGAAAGTTACGACCCTGAGAACGTGTCCGCTGACCGGCCGATGGTCCATCCCGTTAAAGACGGCGTGAATGTGCGGATAAGTGTTACCTTCCCGGATGCTGATATCCCCGCTGAGCGAGGCCACTTCAAAAGTACCCTCCAAACGTTCCTTGATGTATTCCTGTCCCGTGTACCAGCCAAAGACAATCTCACTGGCCATCCCAAGTCCGCCTATGATCACAGCCGAATCCATGCTGTATTCTTCACAGGCTGTGGCTATGGAACGGTGCAACTCCTCTCCGTCGCTCAAGCGAAGAAAGGCCATGTCTTCTGTTACAGCATAACGCATGGGGCACACCTCCCCTCATTGTTACATCATTTTATCATGTTATAGTGATGCTGCCGGTCTGTTTTATGTTAAAATATCGCCTGTTGTTAATCTGGCATTTTCGGGGGCATTCAGATTGTCTTTGCTGATGTTGGTTCTTGCGACTTTACTTGGAGGTGTAACAGGTTTCCTGAACGTTGTGGCTGGCGGAGGTTCGCTTCTCAGCCTTCCCTTCCTGATCTTTCTGGGACTGGATGCCTCTTCGGCCAATGCCACCAACAGGGTTGCCATCCTTCTTCAGAATATTGTTGCTGTCTGGCAGTTCAGGAAGGATAAGGCGTTGTCGATCCGGGAATCCCTGGTATTGGGCATACCGGCAACAATTGGAGCCGTAGGGGGAACATTTCTTGCGATCCAGCTTGATGAGAAGTTTCTCAAGATAACCATTGCACTCCTCATTTCCCTTATGGCGGTGATGCTGATCGCAAAACCCCGGATGTGGGATACTCACCGGGAGACCTCCTGGCCTCAATGGGCCAAATGGCTCCTCTTCCTTGCTATCGGAGCCTATGGCGGTTTTATCCAGGCCGGTGTAGGGTTCCTCCTGATCTGGGCTCTTGCGGGGGCGGTCGGGAAGGACCTGGTGAGGGCAAACGGCCTCAAGGCGGCCATAGTGCTCTTCTACACCATAGCGAGTTTTGCCATTTTCTACTCCCGTGGGCTTATCAACATGGAATTCGGTCTTGCACTGGCTGTGGGGAGTATGGCAGGAGGCTGGATAGGCACCCGTTTTTCCGTGGCCAAGGGTAATAAATGGATCAGGTATATCCTCGTGGTCATGGTCATCATCAGTGCGCTTCATATGCTATCGGGAGCCATCAGGGGTTGAAGAAGAGGGGCCCGAACCAGTTTCGGGCCCCTCACGGATTCATTTCCTGCCGAGGAGATACAATTGAAGATCTTCCCTGGAAAAATTCGCACCAAGCCCGACGGCAAGCCTCAGCCGCGCGTGTTCAGGCCTGAGGCCCCCACCGTCCATCACCCCAAGTTCAAGAAGCCTCCTTGCGCTTCCTTCAAAACCGTAAAGAGTATGAGTGTGGCCCCTCCTGCATCGGGTGGTGATAACTATTGCCGTGTTGTTCTTGATCAGCGGCTTAAGGTGCTGGATCCACGAAGGCGGGATGTTGCCGGCACCAAATCCTGCAATGACAAGTCCTTCAAGATCTTTGGATTTCGAAAGGCACGACATGGTCCAGTCGCCGCCACCCAGGGTGGCCCAGATGATCTCCACGTCCTTTGCCGGCATGATAGCGCCTTCCAGGGCAGGGGGACGGTTCGGTTTCCTGATGGTCCTGATATCGTCACCCACGAAATCAGCTACGGGACCTCTGCCGGGGGCAGAGAATGCATCCCTGCGGTGGGCCACTTCTTTTGCCACTTCAGAAGCCGCAAACACCTGGTCCTGAAAGCAGGCCAGCACCCCCATACCCCAGGTGCATTCCGAAGAAGCTGCCCTGATGGACTGGGTCAGGTTGGCGATAGCATCGGATCCCTGGCGCCCCGTGGGCTGCATGGACCCGGTAAAAACGACAGGCTGCGGGTAGGCCCACAGAAGGTCTGTCAGATAGGCCATCTCTTCGAGAGAATCGGTCCCGCAGCTGACGACTATGCCGGATGCGCCGTCCTTGACCAGTTTGCGCAACAGTTCGACAAGATCAGTCGTCATACGTATGGTATAGTGACTGCTGGGCTGGTGGCTCCAGTCGATCACCTGGAGGTTACGGCTGCAGTCCGGGGGGAGCATCGCAACAAGGTCCTGGGCGGACAAGGAAGGGACATAACCGTTCTGCTTTTCGCTGAAGGTCATGCTTATCGTTCCGCCCGTTCCAACAAAGGCTATCTTTTCCCGATGGGGCATCAGCACACCTCCCTTTGTCCGGATTAGTTTACCACTTTTCCGTGGAAGGTATCTTTTAAGTTATTATTCCCCTGAAGGGGGTGGAGAAAATTTGCGGATCGTTATCATAGGGGCAGGCGAGGTGGGTTTCAGTGTTGCCTCGAGTCTTTCCGAAGAGGGTCACGATATCACTATTGTTGAAAGCAGCGAGGAAAGGGCCGCCAAGGCGGAGAACGAACTCGACGTGATGGTCGTAAGGGGCAACGGATCCCGCCCCCCTGTTCTGGAACAGGCCGGAATCTTTCCTGGCTGTGATACAGATCTGCTGATAGCCTGTTCCAACTACGACGAGGTCAACATCATGGCCTGCTGGATCGCGAGGCGGGCCGGTGTGAAGAGGGTTATATCCAGGGCAAGGGGAATGGAATATACTGACAGCCCTACCTGGGCAAAGCAGCTCGGTATAGATGTGATGATATCTCCCGAACGTTCAGTAGCAAGGGAGATAGAGGAGTTCCTTTCAATAAGTTCCGCGGTTCACACGGCAGAATTTTTCGGAGGCAAAGTTGGGGTGTATGCTTTCAGGGTCAGTGAAAGCTCTCCCCTGATGGGTTCGTCCCTGAGAGACCTTCGAAGGATCTACCCGAAGATAAAGGCCCTGGTAGTGTTCGTTGAAAGGCAGGGTAAAGGGTTTGTCCCATCCGGGGAGGACGGCCTCGAGGCAGGCGACCTGTGTTTCACGGTCACATCGAAGTCCCAGGCTCAGGATCTCGAAGAACTTTTCACCAGTCAGAAGAGCCCCGAACTGAAAAGAGTGATCATTGTCGGAGGAGGAAAGATAGGTTACCAGGTGGCCAGAAGGCTGGAGATCAGGTTCCCCAAACTGGATATTCGCCTGATCGATCAGGATCGCGACAAGTGTGAAAAACTCTCCAGGGAACTCGACCGAGTTATCGTCATACATGGAGACGGGATGGATGAAGAGCTCCTGCGCTATGAAGGGATAGATGAAGCCGACGGTTTTGTGACCACCACCGCCAACGATGAACACAACCTCCTTATCGGGGTAGTGGGGAAAGCGCTTGGGGCAAAAAAAAGCGTTGCCGTGGTAAGGCGTGAACTCCTGATGCGTCTTACCGACTATATGGCGGTCGATGCGATGGTCAACCCCAACCAGGCCCTTGCAACGGTGATCATGAGACAGGTCCGTTACCCATACGGCACCGGGGCCCTCTCCATAATCGACAAGATAGATGCGGAAGTTCTTGAGTTGACCCTTCCGCAGGGGAGCCCTGTTTCAGGCAAGAGGATAATGGACCTTGGGCTTCCCAAGGGCATTCTTATTGCGCTGGTATCCAGGGATGGTGACATGTTCGTCCCCTGGGGGGACAGTGTCCTTATGGAAAACGACGAGGTGCTGATCTTTGCGGCAGAGGAACTTATGCCCAGGGCGGTAGAGATCCTGGGGGTGGAGTAGGGTGCGCCTTGCGGTAGTCGCCAAGGTCCTCTCGCTTCTCTGCTCGATCATTTCCGTTTTTATGTTTTTCCCGCTGGCATGGTCACTGGCAGACGGTTCGTCCGATCTTTACCCGCTTTTGGGGGGTATTGGTTTTGGTCTTGTGCTTTCTGTACTCCTGTTCGCCCTGGGATACCGCGCAAAGGCGAAGGATCTGGGCGTCAGGGAGGCCTTTGCCGTGGTTTCACTTTCCTGGGTTTTCGCCTCCGTGATCGGCGGCATACCTTATTTGCTTAACGGCACGGTGCCCACTTTTACGGATGCATTTTTCGAGGCCATGTCAGGTTTCACGACTACCGGTGCCTCGGTGCTTGCCGATATCCAGTCCAACCCGAGGGGTATACTCTTCTGGCGTGATCTTACTCATTGGCTCGGAGGAATGGGTATCATAGTTCTCAGCCTGGCGATCCTGCCGTTCCTGGGAGTGGGGGGAATGCAGCTCTACAAAGCCGAGGTGCCAGGGCCTGTGCCGGAGAAGATAACTCCAAGGGTTCGCCAGACGGCACTTTTACTCTGGGGAGTCTACGTTCTGCTTTCAGCTCTTCAGACGGGTGCCCTTATGCTCGGAGGGATGAATCTTTTCGAATCTCTGACCCACACCTTCGGAACGATGGCAACAGGCGGATTCTCCCCGCTCAACGGAAGCATAGGTCAATACGGGAACCCATACTTCGAATGGGTGATCACTCTTTTCATGTTCCTTGCCGGTACCAATTTTGTCCTTCATTTCCTGGCGCTCAGGGGGGATCTGGGAGCATGGTGGCGTGACGAAGAGTTTCGCTTCTATGCGAAAATCACGGCAGCATCTGTCCTGGCTGCGACTGTAATTCTGTTTGCCACAGGAACTTATGGGACTTTGTATGATTCCTTCCGTTACGGGGCTTTCCAGGTTGTCAGTATCTTGACTACCACAGGTTACGTTACTGCTGATTACGAACAATGGCCTTATTTTATCCAGTACCTTCTTTTGTTCCTGATGTTCGTAGGAGGCTGCGCGGGATCGACCGGCGGCGGCATAAAGAACA
>CAZAMZ010000031.1:0-11943 GCA_964486375.1 uncultured Synergistaceae bacterium
GGGGATCTTTTGAAAGAGAGCGGTCTCGTAGACCCCGATACCGGTTCTGGGACAAAGGTCCTGAAAACCACCGGGGATGGCATTGCTCCCGAGGTTTCGGCCGGGGACCTCGCAAAGGCAGGCAAGATAGTTCTCAGGGTCCAGCGAAAAGGGAGAGGCGGCAAGACCGTAACTGTCCTCTCGTCTCCTGGCGGGGGGATCGCCACAGCCATGCTCGAGCCTCTTGCAAGGGATATACGTAAAGCCCTGGGCTGTGGCGCAAGGGTTGAGGAGGATGCAGTGATCCTGCAGGGGGACAACTCAGAAAGGGCTGAGAAGTGGCTTCGCAAAAGAGGGGCCAGACATATCGTCACAGGTTGATGTTCACCGGGGAGGTCGACGCATGGACTGGTACGTTCGTTCCCAGACGGGATGGGGGCTCAGGTGGATACTCCTGGGGGCCTTCGGCATTCTCTTTTACAGGGCAAGGATAAGGGCGGGTTCCTGGGGCTCCATACCTGATTCACCCGAATTCTGGCCTCTATTTGTGTCCGCTACCATATTGTGCCTGGTCATTGTTGTCTTTACCTCCATGACTGTGACCGTGAAGGAGAGCGAGGTAGAGATATCCATGGGAATGGACCTGTTCCGCAAGAAGATCCCGATCTCGGGGATCTCCTCGGTGGAAGAGGTGAACATCCCCTGGCATTCCGTTGGTTTCAAGAAAATACCCGGCGGATGGCTCTTCAGCGTGGCCATGTCGGATGGTGTGGACATCGGCATGAAGGGCGGGAAACGGTTCATTGTGGGTTCTTATGATTCCGCCGGCCTGAAAGCCGCCATAATTGCCAGGATGGTCGACAATACCGGCGCAGGATCGGGTTAACAGATATCCCTATCCCCCGGCAAAGACGCTGATGCCATCCCCCTCGAGCCTCAGAATGAAAACCTCGTCGTGTATCCTGGCTCCTGTTCCATCGTAGAAATCAAGGGCTGCGGCGTTATCCTTCATACACCACCATTCGAACCTCCCGCAGCCCCTTTCGACGGCCAGCCTGGCCAGCCATCTCAGCATCTCTTTTCCGTATCCGCGACCCCTGAAGCCGGGGCTGATGAAAAGATCGTCAAGGTGCAAGCCCCTTTTGCCAAGAATTGTAGAGAAGGTCTGGTAGTAGACCGCGAAGCCGACGGGTTTGCCGTCAACCAGCCCAAGGGCTGTCTCAGCGGCCGGATCATCGCCGAAAAGAGTTTCCAGGAGGTCTTCCCCGGTTGCCGTGACCCTGTCGCCGATCCCTTCAAATTCTGCAAGTTCCCTGATAAAGCGGAGGATCGTCACGACATCATGGGGTGTTCCCTTCCTGATGGAGAATCGATCCAGGTGTCCATACTCTTCCTTCAACGTCCAGACCTCCTTGAGGGGGGCAGTGAAATGCGATGGGATATTCGCTTATGATAATACAATAACCACAAGGAGATTTTTCGGGTCATAGGAACCCCAAAAAGATGTTGAAACCATTGATCTTTTTTGACCTATGGGGGTCAAGAGAATGAAGTTCTGCTATTTCGATGAGAGCGGCATGGGAGACGAACCGGTCCTTGTTGTAGCCGGGATAGATGTGGACGCCGGCCGGATGCGCTCGACCAGGAAAGACTGGGCAGATTTCCTCGATTCTCTTTCAAGGAGGACAGGAAGACCTCTCGCGGAATTCCACACCAGGAACTTCTACAGGGGCAACCGGCTCTCCAGGACTATCGACGGCACGGAAAGGGCCGAGGTCATATCGGCGATCCTGGACTGGCTATCCTCCCGGCGGCACCGGGTCACCTACAGCTCGATACTCAAAAGCCGCTTCGATGGCCTTAAGTCTGAACCGTGTCTCAAGGAGCTTGGTACACCCTGGAGTGCCGCTGCTTTTCACTGTGTACTAACTCTCCAGCGGGCCCACCAGGGATTGAAGGGCTCACGAAGGCAGACGGTACTCATATTCGACAGGGAGGTAGCCGAGGAAGACCGCTTCAGCATCCTCATCAAGGATCCGCCGGAATGGTCCGGGGAATACTACGGGCTTCCTGCGGGCTCAATGCCGCTGGACACTCTCCTGGAGGCACCGCTATTCGCTGATTCCAGGCTTGTCCTCCTTATCCAGGTAGCCGATATGGTGGCCTACCTGCTGCGTTTTTACGCTGAATTGGAGGAAGGGCTATCAGTGGAAAGTTACCCCGGGGAACGCGAACAGATAAGAGAGTGGGCTTTTAGGATATTTGGAATGTCCCTTCCCGTCTCTCTTCGTTTCCCTGAGCGCTGCCCGAAAGGTAAATGCGGGCTTTTCTGGCAACTGGCCCCGGATGCGCTCAGGAGGTAGGTAAGGGCAAGGACTTGCATGAAAACGCCTGCTGCTGTAGCGTTATGTTTCAATTCTCTTGTGACCTTTCTGGAAAAGGAGGGATCCGTTTTGGGTGGACGTCCGGATATCGCCGTGATCTGCCCCCCCGACGAGGAGACAGATCATCTGCATCTGTATGAAAAAATTCTTGGGGACATCGCCGACATCCATTTTTTGAGGGGTGCTGAACCTCAGGAACGCGGGAGAATGCTGGCGACATCGGAGGTTGTCGTCGCGGGCAGTTGCTCGTCATCAGAGATCTCCCCGTCGGAGATCGCTTCCCTGAAGCCCGGGGGGTTGCTCCAGCTTCTTTATTCCGGGGCCGACAACGTGCCTTTTCACCTTATCCCGGAGAATGTAAAGATCGCCTCAAACGCAGGGGTTTTTGCCGAACCTATTGCCGAACACGTCCTTGCAATGGTGCTATGTATGTTGAAAAAGATCGTCCCAAGATACCAGGAACTCAGGAATGGGGTCTTTGACCGGAAGCGGCTTAACAGGATCCTCAGGGGAAAGACCTGCGGGATCCTTGGATTCGGGGGCAACGGGAGGGCCATTGCCAGGACCATGAGGTCCGCAGGAGTAAAGGTAATTGCCATAAACAGGAGCGGCAAGACAGGGGAGGCCGTGGACGAAATTTGGGACAACAGCAGGTTGGATGATCTTCTGAGATTGTCCGGTGTGCTTGTGCTCACCCTTCCCTTGACCAGGTCCACGAGAGGCCTTATCGGTGAGAGGGAACTGTCTCTCATGCCAACGGACGCGATCCTGGTGAACGTCGCAAGGGGGGCGATCGTGGATCAGGGGGCACTTTACCGCCACCTGGCCTCCAATCCCGACTTCAGCGCGGCCATTGACACCTGGTGGTCAGAACCTGATTCTCACGGTCAATTCAGCCTTGAGCACCCCTTCTTTGAACTCCCCAACTTTCTGGGTTCTCCCCACGTTGCCGACCAGGTGCCGGGAACTATGGTACTGGCCGTCACGGCAGCACTTGAGAACGTCAGGAATTATCTCGAAAACGGTGAACTTAAAGGGTTGATTGACCGGACGGACTATCTGTGATCTGGAAAGGCCTTCTTGGGCGGCTCTCTTTCAAGGTCGCTTCTTGTTTTTACTAGCCTTGTACCATTCCAGAAGTACGGAGATCTTCACAGGGATGGTCTCCTTGTCGCTGGTGCCGTCGTAGGGGAAAGACGCTGCGACTTTCCCGAGGTAGTAGGGGTAGCGGCTGATGGGGAAAAATGGACCCCTGTAGACTATAAAGTCGTCATAAAGGACCCATTCCAGGATCCCCGGTTCAAGGGGCTCTTCGGCGCTGAGCACAGGCCCGGGGCCGTACTTCTGCATCAGCGAGGCCCCGCGCTCATCTCCGGTAAAGGCAAAAGATCCTCCCTCGGCTTTGAGGCATATCAAAATGACCCGCCCCTCCCGGTCCACGAACAGATCGTGGAAACCCCAGAAGGGCGGGTCGAAGACCAGGATTCTTTTTCCCTGGAGTCTCCGGAAGTATTCATCAAGGGAGGATGCCCTTTCTGCCATGTCTTCGTGGGTCAGGGGCAGTTTTTCCTTTCGGAAAAACCTGCCCAGAAGACGCAGCGGGTCCATGGGATCATTCGGCCAGGAACGATGCCAGTTTGCCCGACAGTTCGTCCCATGTCATGGGGAACGTCATGACCGACGCCAGCTTGATGCTGTTCTGCTTCTTCTTGTTCAGGCCTCCCATCAGGCCTTCCTTGGCCTGGTCCGTTGTGAAGATGCTGAATCGCCTGTTCCCCCGTGGTTTTGTTATGTCCACCAGTATCCACCTGAATGATCCTGCGGCAAGGGCCGACCTCGCCGTATTCAGCTGGAGCAGTTCTATTTCAGGTCCGGAACCGTTCTGATCGCCTATCTCCACAACCTTCGGTTTTGCCCCCATGTACATTTTGAGGTTGAAGAAAACAGTCCTTGTCTGACCGTTTTTGCTCAGGAAGACACCAAGGTCGAAACCGAAATCCGGCAAGAGGAAGAATTCATCGACCTTTTCCTCCTGCTGCAGCCTTGAGAGGATCTCCAGAACCTCGTGCAGAAAGCCGGTATGGAAGCTGTCTTCGGGGTGTGATCCCTTCTGAATTTCGGGCTCAAGGCTGAATGCCGCCAAAGCCACCATCCCCTTCCTCATAAAAGCGTACTCCCCCGTTCCCAACATTCGGGGGAGTTGAGTATTCCCCATAACTGACCATGCGAACCCGATTATAACCCAACAATGTTAAATCGTGAAAAGATTTGTGTCCCCGGCACCATGGCCTATACTTATGCACAAGATGCGGAACAGAAATCTCTTGACAGCAGGAGGTACGCTGCGATGTTTTTTTCAAAGACTTTCATACCCACAGCCAGGGAGGCACAAAAGAACATCAGCGACCGGTCGGTAGCTCACCTTTCCAGGGCAGGATATATTGCTGCCGACCAGGAGACGAGAGCCCTCAGGCTGCTGCCCCTCGGGTTCATGCTTTGGGAACGTGTCAGATCCGACGCCCTTGCCCTCGCCAGGGAAGCCGGGCTTCAGGTGGCGGGTTTCGAGGACGTACCGGAAGATGCCATGACCGTTTCCAGGAAGTTCGTAAAAAGCTACAGGCAGCTACCTCTGACCTTCTTCTCCGGGGACATCAAACGGTGGATGGCCTCAGGTTTGGCCCCCGATGCAGATTCCGCCGCAGATACGAGGGACAGGTTCCTCGAGATGGCGGGCACTCTTTGCCGAAACGCAGGTCTGATCCCCCGCTCAGGTGAAACAATTGAGGACGGTAGGAAGTATATCTCCCTTTCAAGCGAAAAGGGGGCCTGGTTTGCGAAAGAAGGTTTCGTATGCTCCTCCTGCAGCTGGTGCGGTGATGATGCCTCACCCGTCGGGCCTGTCCAGAGCCCCGGTGGTGCGGCCGGCCCGATCGAGGAGGTAGAGACACCGGGCGCGGACACCATAGCGGAACTATGCAGGCAGCTGGGAGTCGATCCGGCCGCCACCCTGAAAACCATGTTCTACGCGGCTGAACATGGCGGAACAAAGGAAGTGGTCGCAGTCCTTGCGAGGGGAGACCACCAGATAAACGACAGGAAGCTTTCCCACGTGCTCGGAGGGGCGGTGGTAAGGTTCGCTGACCCCCTGGAGATAAGGGAGGCGGTGGGAGACCTGGCAGGCTATCTTGGCCCCCTGGGCCTGCCCGGGGAGATCAGGGTCTTTGCCGACCGTCACGTTGAAGGGAGCCAGGGGCTTGTAACAGGGGCGAACAAACCCGGATACCACCTTCTCAACGTCTGCTGGGGGCGCGATTTTTCTTCTTCTGTTGTCGCCGATCTTGTAAGCGTGCAGGAAGATCTCCCATGCCCGGCATGCGGTTCTCCTATCGTGCCTTCTCACCTGACCCGCATTGCCGTTGCAGGGACAGGGTCGGAGCCTTCCGGTCTGACCTTCCAGGGCGAGGGCGGGGCTGCCTGCGATGCTTACGCCTGGGAGGGCACCCTGCGCATGACTCCGCTGGTGCTGGCCATTGCGGGTGGAGAGAGGATCCCTTCGCGCTACGCCCCTTTCGATGTGAACGTGCTGATCGCCTCCATGCAGAACGACGATGCCGTCGGGCTGGGGAACCTTATTGCCGAGAGGCTCGAAGAGAAAGGGCTCCGGGTACTCCTTGACGAAAGGAACGAGAGGGCAGGGGTGAAATTTTCCGATGCAGAACTGCTCGGCTTTCCTGTCACTATTGTGGCAGGCAGGGAATCTTCAGAAGGTGTCGTTGAAGCATGGCTTCCCGACGGAAGCCGCGGGGAAATGCCTTCGGACAAGGTGATCGAACAGGTCCTGCGTTGGGTTAGGTAGATATCCCTAAAGGGAAATCGGTCTTTTTACCCATCAAAGGAATCTCGACCCGGAATAGAATGCCACTGTAAGGGACTTTTAGAATTTAATCCGGAGGTGGGTAATTTGACCAAAAAGGTGGTACTTCTAGCGCTTGTCGTGGTAATGATGGCCAGTACGACGGCCCTTGCCTTTGGCGGCGGGATGAAGGATTTTGGTCCCAGGATGGACTTTGATGGTTCAGGGCGGGCGAGGATGGCTCAGCGCTGCGGATTCCAGAGAGACAGGAATGTGCAGAAGATAGACTATCCGCAGGAGATCCAGGAGCAGTTCCGTGAACTCAGGAGGACACATCTGGAGATGAGGCTCGCTCTCGCACAGGATGAACCCGATATCGACAAGGCGAAGCTTCTTTTCGAGAAAGCCCGGGGCATAAGGAACGAGATCGCGAAATGGCGGTTTGAGAGATACATCGAATCCCTGAAGAAATAGAATTTTTCTCCCTTCCCAGCGCGAGGCCTTGAATGGCCTCGCGCTTTTCTATGCCCTTTTAGAACCTTTTCGGAGTAATAGGGCCTTTTTCAAAGAAAAAAGCCAAAAAACAGGAATAAAAACCTTATAGCATCTCAGATCAAAGGTCAAAAAATTGCCTGATAAATGCTGACCTATATAATAATCCCGTTGAAGGTCAATATTAGTCAGGCCATTCGGGATCATGCCGCGTGCGCCTTTAGGAGGGAGACAGAATGTCTCGAACAGTGGGGATCGATCTTGGAACCACCAACTCGGTCGTGGCAGTCCTTGAAGGGGGACAGCCGACGGTCATACCGAATGCCGAGGGAAGCCGCACGACCCCTTCGGTGGTGGGTTTTACAAAGGATGGAGAAAGACTTGTGGGGATCCTTGCCAGAAGGCAGGCAGTGCTGAATTCCAAAGGGACTGTCTCCTCCATCAAGCGTTTTATGGGGAGGAATTACGACGAGGTGGGGGAAGAAATGAAGATAGTGCCCTACACCGTTGTCAAGGGAAGCAACAACTCCGTACGTGTCGAGGTCGAAGGCAAGGAGTATGCTCCGGAGGAAATAAGCGCCCAGGTGCTTAGAAAGCTGGTCCAGGACGCTTCTTCATGGTTGGGCGAGAAGGTAACCGATGCCGTGATCACTGTCCCGGCATACTTCAACGATGCCCAGCGACAGGCTACGAAGAACGCCGGAAAGATAGCCGGCATCAACGTCCTGCGGGTGGTCAACGAACCGACCGCCGCGGCCCTCGCCTACGGGATGGACAAAAAGAACAACGAGACCGTCATGGTCTTCGATCTTGGCGGGGGAACCTTTGACGTATCGATCCTCGATGTTGGCGAGGGGTTGTGCGAGGTCCGTTCCACAGCCGGCGATACCCACCTCGGAGGGGATGACTTCGACAAATGCGTTGTCGACTGGCTTGCCGAGGAGTTCAAAAACCAGGAAGGGATAGACCTGAGAAAGGACAGGCAGGCCCTCCAGCGACTGTACGAAGCCGCTGAAAAGGCCAAGTGCGAACTGTCAAGCCGTACGACGACTGAGATAAGCCTTCCTTTCATAACTGCCGACGCCAACGGCCCCAAGCACCTCTCTTCCAACCTGAGCAGGGCTAAATTCGACGAACTGACCAGGCACCTGGTGGAACGTTGCACCGAGCCGATGAAGCAGGCGCTTAAGGATGCCAAACTGGAGGCCAAGGACATAGACGAGGTCATAATGGTGGGAGGATCCACAAGGATCCCGGCCGTACAGGAGCTTGTCAAACGCTTTACCGGGGGCAAGGACCTCAATATGACAGTAAACCCCGATGAAGTGGTGGCCGTAGGGGCTGCGGTCCAGGCAGGCATAATCAAGGGTGAGGTCAAGGACGTGCTGCTCCTCGACGTTACACCTCTTTCCCTCGGGATAGAGACCCTTGGCGGTGTAATGACAAAGATCATCGAGAGGAACACGACCATACCGGCCCGGCGGTCGGAGGTCTTTTCCACGGCCGAGGACAATCAGCCCGCCGTCGACGTGATGGTGCTCCAGGGCGAACGGGAAATGGCCAGGGACAACAGGAAACTGGGCAACTTCAAGCTGGAGGGGATCCGCCCGGCACCCCGGGGGCTCCCGCAGATAGAAGTGACTTTTGACATCGACGCCAACGGTATACTGAACGTCTCCGCCAAAGACAAGGAGACGGGCAAGGAGCAGAAGATAACCATAAGCAACTCCACGAACCTTGACGAGAGCGAGATCAACCGCATGGTCGAGGAAGCGCGGATCCATGCCGACGAAGACAAGAAACACCGCGCGTGGGCAGACGCACGAAACGAACTCGAGGCCGCTTCATACCAGGTCGAGCGCATGATAAACGATCTTGGCGGGAACGCACCGGCCCACGAAAAAGCCCGGGGAGAGGAGTTGATCAGGGAGGCCAGGGAAGCTGTCTCTAAGGAAGAGGATATCTCAAGGCTCCAGTCGCTGACGCAGGACCTGAAACAGGCGGCTGCGGCTCTCTCCCGGCACTCGGCCCAGGGATCGGGTGATACTGGTGAACCCTCCCCGGGGGGAACCGGTGAAAAACAGGGCGAAGATGTGATCGACGCCGAGTTCAATGAAGGCTGATGCGCATAGGATAGTGGCATGCCGGAGGCGGTGCCTGAATAAGCAGTAAGCTGTCAGGGTGGAGGGGTTGCGATGAAGTTTCGGGACTACTACGAGATACTGGATGTGTCAAGGAATGCATCTCAGGGCGACATACAGAAAGCTTTCAGGAAACTGGCAAGGAAATACCACCCTGACGTGAACAAGGATCCCGAGGCGGACAAGCGTTTCAAGGAGGTCAACGAAGCCTACGAGGTTCTCCGGGATCCGGAAAAAAGGAAAAAGTACGATGCACTTGGCGCCAACTGGAAGAACGGGCAGGACTTCTCACCCCCTCCCGGATGGGAGGGGGTATTCCAGTACGGTGGCGATGGCGGTGGCAGCCCCTTCAGCGATTTCTTTGAAGCCATTTTCGGTTCCATGGGGGGGTTCTCGACCATGGACGGCCGACCCTTTCAGGGTCGTGCCATGCGCCGCAAAGGGCGGGATCTTGAGTCCAGAATAGTACTATCTCTCGATGAAATTTCAGCCGCCGGGAAGAAACACGTGGAGTTCGAGGTCCTTGAAAGAGGCGACGACGGGCGTCCTCGAAAGACCAGGAGATCACTGGATGTAACCATTCCGAGAGGGGTAACGGAGGGTTCCAGGATCCGTCTGGCCGGCCAGGGTGAAAAAGGCTCCGGGGGAGCCCCTGCGGGCGACCTCTACCTGGAGGTCCATGTCAGCAAGGACTCCTGCTTTGAGATCGAGGGGCAGGATCTCCGGATCAAGGTGGATATTACCCCCTGGGATGCGGCCCTGGGAGGGAGCGTAGAAGTCCCAGTCCTTGGGGGGTCAGTGTCAATGAAGATCCCGCCGGGAACACAGAGCGGCCAGGTCCTCAGAATAAGGGGCAAGGGGCTCCCGGGCAAGGGGGACTGTAAAGGAAACATACTTGTCAGCGTCAGGATAGTAGTCCCGAAGCATCTCTCCCCCCGGGAGAAGGAGCTGTTCGAGGCTTTGAAGGAAGAGTCGGAATTCAAGCCCGAGAAAAGGATCCGTAACTCGTAAAGCGTGACTCGGGACTCGTAACGCGTAACTCGTAACTCGAAACCCGTAACTCGCAAATCAAAGGCAGGATCAAACTACACCCGTCCCGGGTTTTCTCCGGGGCTTTTACGATCTTGTCTGCTTTTCCGAGTCACGAGTTACGAGTCACGAGTTACGCACTAAGGAGGTTTCACCATGGATCTCAACAAACTTACACTGAAATCACAGGAGGCGCTCTCAAGCGCCCAGAATATTGCCGTCACCATGGGCCATACAGAGGTGGACGGGGAACACCTGTTGCTTGCCCTTTTGCGCCAGGAGGACGGGCTCGTTCCCAGGCTCCTTTCAAAAATGGGCGTCCAGGCCGTGAGGCTCGCTGAAGATACCGAAAAGGAACTTCTGAAGAGGAGCAGGGTCTCGGGCCCGGGCGTGGAACCGGGGAAGATCCACGTTTCGATGAGGCTGTCGCGGCTGCTGGTCTCTGCAGAGGAGACCGCTGCCAGGATGAAGGATGAGTACGTCTCGGTGGAGCATCTCTTCGCACGCCTCCTGGACGAGGGCAATTCGACCTCCGCCGGACGGATCCTTGCCGGTGCGGGAATCACCAGCCAGTCTTTCCTCAAGGCCCTTCAGGATGTCAGGGGAAGTCAGAGGGTCCAGAGCGCCGATCCGGAGAACACCTACGAGGCCCTTGAGAAGTACGGTCGCGACCTGGTGGCAATGGCGAGGTCGGGTAAGCTCGATCCGGTCATAGGGCGCGATGAGGAGATCCGGAGGGTAATAAGGATCCTCAGCCGCAAGACGAAGAATAACCCGGTCCTGATTGGTGAGCCAGGCGTAGGAAAGACGGCCATCGTTGAAGGCCTTGCCCAGCGAATAGTCCGGGGCGATGTCCCCGAAGGTTTGAAGGATCGCTCCGTTTTTGCTCTCGATATGGGGTCTCTCCTTGCGGGAGCCAAGTACAGGGGCGAGTTCGAGGAGCGCCTCAAGGCCGTACTCAACGAGGTCAAGGAGAGCGACGGCCGGATACTGCTCTTCATTGACGAATTGCACACCATTGTTGGTGCGGGAAAGGCCGAGGGTGCCATTGATGCCGGCAACATGCTCAAGCCGATGCTGGCCAGGGGCGAGCTCCACTGCATCGGGGCAACCACCGTCGACGAGTACCGCAAGCACATTGAAAAGGACGCCGCCCTCGAGCGCCGCTTCCAGCCGGTAATGGTGGAGGAACCCACTGTCGAGGACACCGTCTCCATTCTCAGGGGGCTGAAGGAGCGCTTCGAAGTTCATCACGGAGTCAGGATCCAGGACAACGCACTGATCGCGGCGTCAGTCCTCTCCGACAGGTATATTACCGACAGGTTCCTGCCTGACAAGGCCATTGACCTGGTGGACGAGGCTTCTGCCATGATCCGTACCGAGATCGACTCCCTTCCGGCAGACCTTGACGCTGCCACCCGCAAAGTAATGCAGATGGAGATAGAGGAAGCCGCTCTTGCCAGGGAGGCCGACAAGGCAAGCAGGGAACGGCTTGATACGCTGAGAAAAGAGCTGCAGGACGCCCGGGCGTCGGCCGATGCAATGAGGGCCCGATACGATGCCGAAAAACAGGCCATAGGAAAACTGCAGGGCATCCGCGAGGAGATCGAAAACACAAAGAGGGAGATAGAGAAAGCCGAAAGGGATTACGACCTCAACAGGGCAGCAGAACTCAAGCATGGCAGGCTGCCTGACCTTGAGAGAAGGCTTGCCGCTGAAGAGGAACTCCTTGTGGCGAAGCAGGGGGGCGACAAGCTCCTCAGGGAGGAAGTAACCGCCGAGGAGATCTCCAGGATCGTTTCGAAATGGACCGGCATCCCCGTATCGAAACTGCTGGAAGGCGAGAGGGAAAAGCTCCTGCGCCTTGACGACATTCTCCACCGGCGGGTGATCGGCCAGGAAGAAGCTGTCCGGCTTGTTGCCGACGCCGTGCTCAGGGCCCGGTCGGGGATAAAAGATCCCAAAAGGCCCGTGGGATCCTTCATATTCCTTGGCCCTACCGGTGTTGGCAAGACCGAACTTGCCCGAACCCTTGCGGAGGCCCTTTTCGACTCCGAGGAGAACA
>CAZAMZ010000032.1:0-3695 GCA_964486375.1 uncultured Synergistaceae bacterium
ACCGTGAGGAAAACCTTCACACGCTGCACCTCCCAGATGATTCATTGCCTGAAGCGAAAGTTTATTCTACCACACAACCGCTGCCCAGCATACGACAAAGTGCCGCTGCTGCGATCGATCTGTGGGATATTTCGGACTTGACCCTGGATCCGAGGCTGGCCAGGGTCCGGCTGTAACCATCTGGTACAAAAACGGGGTCGTAGCCAAACCCCGAATTGCCAGAGGGTTCAAGGGATATTTTGCCGTAACAGGTGCCCTCTGCAAGAAGGTAATTCCCCTTCTGCAGATCGACCATGGCCAGAACCGCTACAAAACGGGCTTTCCGGTCCGTTATGCCTTCCATTTCCCTCAGGAGCCACCCTACCCGGCTTCGGTCATCAGGCGCAACCCTCGCGGAAATGACCCCTGGTCCCCAGTCCAGTGACCGCACTTCGAGACCGCTGTCATCAGCCAGGGTCGTCATACCCAGGACCCCGGCCCATTCCAGGGCCTTCTTCATTGCATTCCCGGCGTAGGAATGACTATTCTCAGTCACATCTACCTTTTTTTTCGGATCCAGCAGGTCAGGACCGAAGATCAGGTTTACACCTGCCGGTTCCAGCAATGAGAGCATCTCCCTGTACTTATGACGGTTCCTGCTCGCAAAGACGATCCTGAGCACGCCGTATCGCCCTTTCCTCTTTTTCATCCAACCCCAGGATAGCCTTCTGCATGCCTATCATTTCCAAAATGCCCCTCTGGGCCATGTCAAGCATCTCGAAAAGCTCATTCCGGGAAAAGGTCGATCCTTCGGCGGTCCCCTGAATTTCAATAAAATCCCCGAATTCGTTCATTACTATGTTGAAGTCAACTTCCGCCCTGCTGTCCTCCTCGTAACAGAGGTCCGCCAGAAGACTCCCTTCGACCTTCCCGACACTTAAGGCAGCAGCGAAAAATCTCAAGGGGATGGTGTCGATGGAACCTTTGCCGTACAGCCACCGGAGAGAGTCAACAAGGGCAACGAAACCCCCGGTAATTGCGGCGGTCCTTGTCCCTCCGTCGGCCTGGATCACATCGCAGTCTATCCAGATGGTCCTCTCACCCAGAAGGGCGAGGGCCGTGCCGGCTCTCAGGGAACGGCCGATAAGCCTCTGGATCTCGTGACTCCTTCCGCTGACCCCTCCACGGGTGCTGTCTCTCGGCGTTCGCGTTCCGGTTGCCCTGGGAAGCATGGAGTATTCAGCGGTCACCCATCCCTTCCCGGATCCCCGGAGGAACACGGGGACTTTGTCCTCCACCGACGCAGTGCATATGACACGAGTTTCGCCAAAGGCCACCATTGCCGATCCTTCGGCAAAACGGCTGCACCCCCTCGTGATAGCGACAGGCCTCAGATCATTATTTGACCGCCCGTCGGACCTGATTCTGGATGTCCTCTCCGGGTCGGGCATCACGATGTCTTCAGCTGCCATGGCATTGTCAGGTCCACCGGGGTCTTGAGTTCCGGATCCTTCCCGTTAATAAGGAATCGAACTCTCACTACGGGGGAGAAATTCTGGACGATACTTCTGACCAGGGATGTCATGACCAGGTTGGCTTTGGCTTCCGGCAGGTTTTGTATAGCCCTGACGAAGGGGTCGTTAAGATCAAGGTAGAGCAGGTCCCCATTGCGGAACACGTGGAGGACCCGCACCTGTTCGGAAATTGTGTTCTCTGCTCTCATTGTATCGAAAAGGCCGGTTATCACGCTTTTGACATCGTCCTCTAGCAGGCCGGGGACATGGGCTACTGTCTGGGACTCCAGGACGTCACCCCTGGGGATGAAGACTTCGAAGCCTGACTTCCTGGTCCCTATACCCGGGATCTCGGAACTCTCCTCGGCAACCCTTCTGGCTTCGTCAGGATCGCTTACGACATTCTGCTGGCTGATGATCTGGCGTTTGTCCAGATATTGCAGGGTCAGCGAAGTGCCCCAGTACCCCCCCGCGAACAGAAGGACCAGCACGGAGACCCATGCAATGATCCTCAGGACAAGCGGAGCCCTGCCATTATCGTCGTCATCGTCATCATCGTAGAAGTCCTCCGCTTCGTCCTCCTCGAAAAGAGGCCGTGGAGATCTCTTCTCCCAATCACGGAAATCCGACATGGTTCTTCCCCCCGAACGTTCTTGGTTTTTTCAGGTCGCTGGACAGCGCCTAATTATAATCGCTTTTCTTGAGGAACTCCACGATGCCTGCTGACAAAGCCTCGGCCATCTGCTGCTGGTATTTGGGATTCCTTAACTTTGCAGCTTCGGCGGAGTTCGTTATGAAACCCATTTCTACAAGAACCGACGGCATGGCTGCACCCCTGAGAACGTAGAAAGGGGCCTGGGCCACCCTTCTCATTGGCAGCTTCCTGGATTGGCCCGTTCTGAAAAGCACCTCGGCGAAGGTGGTACTCTCCTCGATCTTGAGGTTCTGCTGCATGTCCCCCAGGATCTTCAGGAGGGTCTGGGTCCTCTTGTCGGAAGCTTCGCTGCTCTCAAGACCCCCCTCGGCCAGTTCCCTGTTCTCTATCAGCGCCAGTTCCATGGCATGCTTGTCGCTGGGCAGGGCCATAAGATAGATCTCCACACCCTGGGCCGTTCTCCCCTTTGGAAGGGCGTTGCAGTGGAGGCTCACGAAAACATCGGCATCCTCCTTTACTGCAATGTTTGTTCTCTGGGAGAGGGGAAGGTAGACATCGGTGCTCCTGGTCATGACGACCCTGAGTCCCTTCTTTTTCAGTATATCGGCCATAAGCCTTGCTACCCTGAGGTTAATGTCCTTTTCCCTGATCCCGTTGGCAACGGCACCGGGGTCACGGCCTCCATGACCGGGGTCCAGGACCACGGTCTTCACACCCCTGGAGGTTTTCTCCGGCAAATGGCTGACCGGCGGCAGAGGCACGTATTCCTCTTCAGAGGCAGTTACTTCAGGGGTAGTCGCTTCGGACGCCGCCTCTTCGGCCTCGTCGATGCCGGGCGGAAGGTAGGGGACCGGGTATGAGCCCAGCGGCATGGGGCTGTAAAAATCCAGAACCTGTCTGAAGGGTGCTTCCAGGGCAAAATGCCTGACGCTGGAGGCGTTGTGATTGAAAACCAGGGTCACACGGTCACCGAACTGGGTCACCGATAAACCCACCTCGGAAGGATATGGGGAGGATGAGCCAGGGGTCCCCCTTGCCATGAGGCCTGGAACGGTGACAGTCACCTTTCCCTGGGCCGGTTCGACAAGTACGGAAACTGGATCCGAAAGGTCAAGGACTACTCTTATTCCGAAATCCTGCCTGCCCCATCTAATCGAACGTATGGAAGCAGACCCCGTAAGGGGCAATGTCGGGGAAGGGGATGGCCGCGGAACAGGTGTTACCGTCGGCTGAGGTGCCAGGGGAGACGGTGCGTATTGCGGCCTGTAGCCTTCGCCTCGCCATGAAAGGGCCCCGATATCGGCCCCTCCAGCCCTGGCAGCAAGGGTCACCGCGCATTCGGGATCTACCCACCAATGCCCTTCGGACCTGATAACCTCATGAGCAAAGGGGATGATCTCGCCTTTGTACATTGCTGCCGCTGCCCCGGGAAAGACCTGTACCTGGCCTCCAGGGCCGCGGATGAAAAGGTTGTCGCCCTTCTCTTCCATGGAAAGCCGTATTGTGATATGCGAATTTCCCGTCAGTGCAAGACGGTCTGGAAGGGT
>CAZAMZ010000032.1:3705-11829 GCA_964486375.1 uncultured Synergistaceae bacterium
GCCGAAGATGCGAAGAGGTCACATCAAGCGAGACAAGGCTTCTCCCGCTTCTTGACTGAACTGGCACCTTGCCCGCGGGTTCGCCGTCCCTGAGAAGATCCCACTCGACCTGTGCCAACGCCGCAAGCGGGAGAAGGCAAAGCATCAGGACAGATGCAATAACGGCACGGAAAAGCCTAGGAACCCGCCATCGAAACATCTCTAACCACCATTGTGCACCCCCCGATGCCGCCGAAGAAACGCAGGTTTCTTCCGACCTCGGTTATGCTCCCGAGAAGGTCGACCAGGTTTCCTGCGATGGTCATTCCCGCCACGGGCTTACCGGGAGTTCCGTCACTTTCAATAAGTGCCCCCTTGATGCCAAGGGAGAAATCACCGCTGACAGGGTCTATGGTATGAACCCCCATCAGTTCCGTGACCAGGACTCCACCGCAATTATCCCTGAGTATCCGGGAATGGGCCCTCTCGCCAGGTTCTACAAAGAGGTTCGAGAAACCGACACCGGGGATCGACCCAGGGTATCTTGAAGCGTTCCCGGTGGGGGACACGCCGAATTTTTTGGCATATTTCAGGTTGTTGAGGAATGAGCAGACCTTTCCCTTTTCCATAAGGATCGTTCTCCCGGTGGGGACACCTTCGCCGTCCCATGGCGATGACCCCAACCCCCAGGGGAGTGTCCCGTCATCTACTATGGTGAGGCACCCGCTTCCCACTGATTCCCCCATCCGGTCCTTAAGGAGGGAGCGATGCTTGAATACCGACGAGGCCAGGAACAGTTCACCCACCGATTCTACAAGGGAGGACGCCGCTTCCGGGTCGAGAACGACATTATAAACCCCTGTAGCCAACGGGGACCCTCCAAGGGTCAGAGCCGCCCTCTCGACTGACTCTCTTGCCACCACAGAATGGTCAATGTCACCTATCCTCCTGCTTTCCACTGCGGATCCCGCCATTTCGAAACTTTCCCCTTCGGACATTACCACCGTGACGGAGCACGCCGCATAAGTGTCCTCATACCAGCCAAGGAAACCTTCGCTCGTGGCGTACATGGTGCTTCCTGAACCATCCACCCAGGATGCATCCCTTACGGATACTACCCTCTTGTCCATACTCGAGGCTATACGGTGCATCTCCATGCATCGGGACTCCCTCCCGGGATGGTCCACCTTTTCCATGTCGGGATCAAACAGAAAGGGGCCTCCGTTTTCCGGGGCAGTTCCCTTGTACAGGGTGATGTCCGTTTCAGGTTCGGAAGCCTTACAGTTCTGAAGACAGATCCCGATCATTTTTTCCAGTTCATCCCTTGAAAGGGAGTTCATTTCTGCAACGCCCTGGCGCCCCTCTCCGTCGATCATTCGACAGCCTATTCGGAACGAAGAACCCTGTGTATCCCTCTCCGGGGATCCGTCCCTAAGTGAAAAGTGTGTCGTATCGCCCGAAGTATAGAGCACATCCGCCATCAGGACCCCCTTTGACAGCGAGGTCTCGATCATCCAGCCGGCTATCGATTCTATCTCACGTACGGAGTGGTGACTGGTCATCAGGAAACCTTCATCTCCTCCAGTATCACTCTCGACGCCAGGAGGACATCCTCTGCCGTGACCCCGAAATGGGTCACGAGCCTGAACCTTCTTTCCGATACCGCGCCAAAGAGTACCCCCCGGGCTGCACACCTTCTGGCAAGTTCCTCCGTATCGGGTCCTTCCTGTCCGATCTGGACGTAAACCATGTTGGTGGGTTTGCTCACCTTTTCGACGGAAAGGCCGCCGGAAACCAGGGCAGATGAAAGATCCGCCGCGTTTCGATGGTCTTCCTCAAGACGCAGGGTCATTTTTCTCAGTGCTATAAGTCCGGCTGCAGCCAGCACTCCCGCCTGCCTGAGCCCTCCCCCGAGGCGCTTTCTCCAGTGACGGGCCTCGGAAATGAATTCGGCGCTCCCGCAGAGCATGGAGCCCACCGGAGCCCCCAGACCCTTGGAAAGGCAGAACTGGACAGAGTCCACAACACCGGTGTAATCCCTGACATCAACACCCCAGGCCGTCGAGGCGTTGAAGATCCTTGCACCGTCCAGGTGGACCTTCAAACCCCTGGATCTGGCTGCATCCACCGAGGCGCAGTAAGAATCAGGTGAGACTGCGACGCCTCCGGCCCTGTTATGGGTGTTCTCCACACAAAAGAGGCGGGCCGGCGCAAAATGGACGTTGGCAGGACGGCACCACGAGTGGACACCCTCAGGCGATACGATCCCCCCGCTGTCATCTGCAACAAGCGGAAGTATGCCCCCAAGGGCGGAAAGACCTCCCCCTTCATAGATGTATATGTGGCTGTCGGAGCCCAGGATCGCCCCGTCCCCTCTTCCACAGTGGGTCAGGATGGCGACAGCGTTACCCTGGGTGCCGGAGGTAACAAAAAGACCAGCTTCATGGCCGGTCATTGCAGCCGATTCCTTTTCCAGAAGATTTATCGTGGGATCTTCACCATAGACGTCGTCACCAACCTCAGCAGAGGCCATGGCGGCCCTCATTTCTTCCGTAGGCTTTGTTACCGTGTCGCTCCGGAGATCTAACACTTTCATTAACGCCGTCCCCCTCCAGCCGGGCCGACAGCCCGGGCCGTTTGATTATTGCTGATATAATAGCATTATTCCTGTTCATTCAAAAAAGGTGATAACCATTGGACGCAAGGATTACAAAGGTCCCCGTAGCGAGGATCGACGAAGCCGGGACTTTCAGGGTTTTTGACGATGAAGTTACCGTCGAGGGCAGATTCAGGCTCATCCTGAACGGGACATCCATCGATGATGCTGTTGTTTCGCCGCTGGACCTGCGTGAATGGGCAGTTGGTCATCTACTCTGTGAAGGCAGGATCTCCGATCCTTTTGAGATCAGGGAAGTGAACATATCCCCGACCGAGATCCGGGTAACGACAGTTCCACCCCATGGAGAGCCAGGATCCAGGTCTTCAGCCCCCTGCAGGATATCTGCGGGGACGATCCATGACGGCGCCCGGTGGATAGCCGAGGCCCCCCTCTACGTCAGGACCGGAGGGTTTCACGCTGCTGCCATGCTCTCCGTGGATGGGGAAAGGCTTGCCCGCTTCGAGGACATCAGCCGCCACAACGCCATGGACAAGGCCATAGGGTGGGGACTGCTCTCAGGGGTGGATATGGGAAGGATTGTAATAGTACAGTCCGGAAGACTCCCGGGTGACATGGTCGCAAAGGCTGCGGCTGCAGGGATCAATTTCCTTGCAAGCGTTTCGGCCCCTACGAACGCAGGTATAGAACTGGCAAGAGAAAAGGGGATCACCCTGGTGGGTTTCGTCAGGGGACAAAGGATGAACGTCTATTCCTTCAGTGAGAGGATAAGGACCGATACCATCTAGATCCTGACCCCGAGTCTCGCCCAGGGCAGAAGTCCCTCGTCGACGGCAACCCCGATATCAGTACCAGGCCTGTCGACCCCGTGGAAATCTGAACCCGCCGTCGGGAAAAGACCGAATTTCGCAGCAACTTTCAGCCAATAGTAGATCTCCCCTGCCCCATGATGCCCCGAAATGCACTCCAGTCCCCAGAGTCCACTGTCTGTCAACCTTTTCAGCAGGGTAAAAAGTTCTTCCTCGTCCAGCCCCATAAGACCCGGGTGTCCCAGCACCGGCAAGCCGCCAGCCTTCCGGATCAGGTCCAGGCATTCCTCCGGAGAAAGCCTTGTGCTTGCTACGTAGGCAGGTCCACCGCGCCCGATGAACCTTTTGAACGCCGTGGCAATATCCGGCACAAAACCCTTTTTTACCAACACCCTTGCAATATGAGGCCTGGCTACGACTTCACCGCCCGATTCTGCCTCGATCTCCCCTATTGTCACCGAAAGACCAATACCAGCGAGTTTTTCCACCATCAGTTCGTTCCTTCGGCGACGGTTCTTGCGCAATTCTTCCAGTTTTTCCTGCAGCACAGAGTTGCTGCCTGCTATCCGGTAGCCCATTATATGAAGTGTAAAAGGGGCCTCGGCGGAAAGCTCAACGCCCGTGATCCCCTGGATCCCATCTTTCCTGCAGGCCTTCATGAACCTGTCCAGCCCGCTCGTAGTATCGTGATCGGTCAGGCTAAGGACCGAGACATGCCTTCTGGCGGCTCTCCTCACCAGCGCTTCTGGCGAGAAGGTTCCGTCGCTGAATGTGCTGTGAGAATGAAGATCGATCATTATCATTTATGATCCCCAGCCTTTCTTGAAGATCCGGAGAAGGCATCCCTTAGAGAATCGCGGAACCCTTCATCTCTCAAAACCATTCTTCCAAGGCGCGCAAGAACCCTTGCCCCTGAAAAAAGTCTGGACCTTGCCCTGGATGTAACTGTGGCCCTGGCGAACTTGCTGGAATGAAGCGGCACCGGGGAGTCAGTGATCGCCATAAAGGGGTGGATCGCCGGGCACTTGTGGGATACATCCCCGATATCGCTGCTTCCCTTGAAGGACTCCAGCATGGAAGGTTTCTCTCCCTCGAGGCGGAAGAGTTCCTCAAGGACTTTTTCCGCCGGCAGGCTGGGAACCATGTTCCTGAAAGATGTCTCGAACTTTTTACCCATGAACACAGACCCTGTCGCCAGGGATGCTCCCCGGGCACAAATCCAGACCCTTTCCGCAGCAGCTTCCAGGGTGTCCCTTTCAGGGGCACGTATATACATTTGGGCCGCAGCCTGACCTTCCTGGTGTTGAGAAGAGCTTTCGACAGGCCTGACTATCCCGTGAAGGGAGATATCTCCCGGCGGATTGTCCCTGAGCATGTCCGTGCAGTGGAGGAAAAACCTCAACGCATCCTGGGCGTTTGGGCCGCTGAAGGAGTATTCGATAGCGTCTATTGCCAGGGACCTGAAGGGAATGGAGGTTTCATTTCCGCAATGGATCATCGCGGCAAGGTCAATGCCGTCAAAAACCCCCCTTTCGGAAAAAAGCACTTTTGACCCCCCGCTCTCCTCTGCCGGCGTGCCGATCACGACAACTTCCCCTTCACTTTCACCCTCAAGGGCAAGGGCTGCAAGGATGCTCATCGACCCGCTGAGGTTGTGTCCGCAGCCATGACCTATCCCAGGCAGGGCATCGTACTCTGCTAGAAGCGCGAACCTGGGCGACCCTTTTCCTGATACGGCATAAAAGGAGGTCCCCATACCCTGGAAGGGAATGCTGACACTAAAACCGCCTTCCCGCAAAAGCGAAGCCCATAATCCGGAAGCCAGGGTTTCCATGTATCCGGTCTCAGGGTTTTCAAAAAGAATCCTGTTGATATGCCAGACCTTTGGCAACCATTTTTTGAGTGACCTGTCCAGATCACGGCAGTCACTTTCCGCCTGTTCCCGCGGTTCCATTGCACCGGCCCGGCGATACGTACCGGATATCGGACTCACCGGCAACCCTTCCCCGACCCCGCGATCTCGATTAGGTCCCTGAGCATGGAATAGGCTGTGTGGTAGGGACCGATGCCTCCACCTGCAACGAAAACTTCTCCCAGGGTGTCCGTCAGGAAGAGTGCCCCATTGGTCGCCCCATGGATCCTGGAAAGAGGGTTCGAGGGTGGGAGGACTTCAGGACGCACCTTTATGGATATCTGGCCCCCTTCCCTTTCAATGCGGGAGACCAGCCGGACGGCCCCTCCCGATCGTGCAGCTTCCAGGAGAAGACTCGGGCTGATCTGCGTGATCCCCTGAACATCCATGCTTTCAAGAGGCCTGGGTGAATCATCCATAAGGACCTGGGATATTATCGAGGCCTTGACCGCGCTGTCCCAACCCTCAATATCGAAGGTGGCGTCCGTTTCGGCAAAACCTTTTCTGATCGCGTCCAGAAGGGCATCGTCGAAAGACGAGCCTGTTACCATCAGGTCGAGAATATAATTGGATGTAGTGTTCATGACGCCTTCGCATGAAAGGATCTCCGAGCCGTTCAGACAGTGCCTCACAAAAGAAAAGAAAGGCGTGCCACCCATGACGCTGGCCTCAAAGAGAAAATGGGCACCCTTTCTCCGGGCCATGTCACTCAACTCACTGTAGTAAAGGAAGAGAGGTCCCTTGTTGGAGGTAACCACATTTTTCCCGCGTTCAAGAGCGCTCCTGATGTATCCGGTAGGTATCTCAGGGGATCTTATCGTTGTTGATGTACATACTACAAGGAGGTCATAATCCATTTCAGCGACCATTTTTTCCGCGGGATCAATAACCTGCCTGTCGGACGGGGATTTCACACACAGCCTTCCCGTTTCAGCATCCAGCTTTAGAAGTTTCTCTACATCTATTCCGCCGGGGTTTTCAACGCAACCCCTGGACCTGGTCGCAATACCCGTAAAACGGCAATCTATGCCGTAACTTTTCTTCAGGATCGGGGACTTATCCATCACGATCTCGCAAAAAGCCCTTCCAATATTGCCGAAACCGAGGAGAAGAATCTTCAAGGTCTTTTACCTCCCTGCCCAGCATTCACAAATTGAGACATTTCGGGTCTATGATATCATTGCAACCGGACCCGATGACATTATTACCAGCGGATGAAGAAACATCTTTTTCCGGAAGGACAATTAACTTTTTGGAGGCTTTCAAAGAATGCAGAACAAAAATGCAACCGAAGACAGGGTTATCTCCGAAAATTACGCCAGAGCCGCTTCCAGGCTTCTGGAATCCGTATCGCGAACTTGCCAGTTATCTTCCTGGGCAACACCGGAGATACAGGAGATGTTCGAAGAATGGCTCGACATACTGGGGAAACAGATCCTTCGCGAACAGCAGATACCAGGCCGGATCAATGTTGCTTCCAGGTCAGATGAAATTGGCATTTCCCCCTCTTCCCTTGTCGGTCTCCTTCTCTACCTTCAGAGACAGGGCAAGATCTCCATTACGGATATGGGGATCGGACAAGGTGAAGGGTCTGACGAAGAGATCTGCGACTGCATGAAGGAGAAGTGATCGCCATGACTACGGATATTGAACTGTTGTCAAAGAGGGCAAGGATAAAGGCCGCAAAGGCCGAGGCCGGTTTTTTCGAACGTCCTTCCCAGGAAAGGATCAGGAAGGCGATCGATCACACCCTGCTTGCTGCAGGAACCACTGCCAACGAGATCTCCGTACTTTGCGAAGAAGCTGTCAGGTTCGGTTTCGCTTCCGTTTGTATCCCCCCTCTATTCGTTCCGGAGGCAGCCCGTATTCTGTCAGGCACAGACGTGAAGGTCAGCACTGTCGCGGGGTTCCCTCTCGGGGCATCACCCCTTTCCATCAAAACAGCCGAGGTACGTTGGGCCATTGAGAACGGGGCCCATGAAGTAGACGTTGTGGTCTGCCTTCCAGCCGTAAAGATGGGCGACAAGGAAGCTTTGCGCGAAGAAATGTCCGCCCTGAGGGAAGTTTCAAAAGGGTATGTCATAAAGGTTATACTTGAGATGCCTCTTCTTGACGATACCCAGGTAATCACCACCCTCATGAAGGCAGAAAGGGCAGGAATGGATTTCGTCAAAACCTGCACCGGCTTTGCCGGAGGCGTAACTTTCTATCACGTAGCCCTTTTGAAAACTGCGGCTTCCGACACAATAAAAATTAAGGCCTCGGGCGGAATAAGGACCTATGCATCGGCGGAGATCCTGGTGGCCCTGGGGGCCGACCGGCTCGGGACCTCGAAGGCAACGCAGTTTTTGACACCATTGGAGTGAAGAGACAAGGGCGTTAATCGTGACGCGTAACTCGTAACGCGTAACTCGTGACTCGTGACTCGTGACGCGGAGAGGCTGAAAAGCAAGGCAGGAAGTTCAAAATCAACCCTTTTTCACCGCAGAGGGCACAGAGAGCCGCAGAGGAGGGCAAGAGACGAAGTACCCTGAACGCTGGGAAGGGATAGAAAAACAAGAATATGGTTTAGAGGCAATGGCGTAACTCGTGACTCGTAACTCGCAGGTTCAAAGGCGTAAACGGTAAACAGTCAACGGTGAACGGAAGGCCGAAAAGCAAGGCGGCAGGAGGCAGGAAAACCTTTAGAGCGTGAGACGTGAGACGTCAGACGAAAACAAAATCAAAGGCGTAAACGGTGAACAGGAAAACCCGTGAATCGTGAATCGGAAGTTCAAACACAGATCTCTCACTCCTGGCGAGGATCC
>CAZAMZ010000033.1:0-11401 GCA_964486375.1 uncultured Synergistaceae bacterium
GCCCTTTTCAGGGGGGGGAGGGCTGCCGCCGGGCCTGAGCCACTGACCGGCCCAAGGGGCAAATTTCCCACCGGACTGGGGAGAATTTTCCCGGGCGGCCGGCAAGTTAAAAATATCTTGCTGAAAATTAAGGATAACTTATAATGACAAAAAAGGCATGATTTTAGCAATTCCCTTACTATTGACAAATTCTTAACGAGGCTCCATCCTCTCCGGCCGATTTACCATCCCCGCACCTCAGCAGGGGCAGTCCTTTTTTTCTGGCGACCACCTCTTGGAGGAGGATAGTTCCATGCATGAATATTCCTTAATGCAGCGACTTATCGAAACGATTTTGAAGAATATGGAGGAGGGGGCCGATTTTCAGGGGCGGCAGGTCAAAGAGGTAATCTATCTCACCCAACGTGTCCAGTGCAGAGCATGTATGTTTTATCACTGTTTGAAGAAGTGCCGGCATCCGGTCACGGGTCATCGGGTTGTAGGTTCGGACGGTGCCGGTGAGGATCACCTTGTCGGCAATAACGTTGTTTGCTTTCCCGCCATGGACCGTGCCAAGCGACACCACCGCCTGGTCGAAGGGTGAGATCTTCCGGCTTACGACGGTCTGGAGGTTTTGTATAACAGACCCGGCCGCAACGATAGCGTCGCGGGTCCGATCGGGCACGGCGCCATGGCCGCCCTCCCCCGTGATGGTTATCTTTATGGTGTCCACCGCTGCCATGAGCGGCCCGGGCTTGATGCCTGCCTGTCCGACCCTGATGGCGGGGGCGGTGTGGAGTCCGAAGATGGCGTCCACATCCGGGTTTTCAAGAACACCCTCGGCTATCATCGCCTTTGCCCCCTTGTTGATCTCTTCCGCGGGCTGGAAGATGAAGACCGCCGTTCCGGGCATGTCATGACGGCGTTCCGCCAGGAGCATGGCGGCGCCGAGTACGCAGGTGGTGTGAACGTCGTGCCCGCAGGCATGCATCGCTCCAGGAATACCGGAGGCGTATTCAGCGCCTGTTCTTTCTTGTATCGGCAGGGCATCCATGTCAGCCCGGAGTGCCACGCAGGGACCTTCCCGGTTGCCGCGAAGAACACCTACGACACCGGTTCCCGCCACGTCACGCCGGACCTCGATACCAGCATCTTCCAGGATACCCGCGACGACGCTCGACGTTCTGTGTTCCTGGAAGCTCAGCTCGGGGTGTCGATGAAGGTCGTGCCTGATCCCGGCGAGCCTTGCTTCAATGTAATATGCCCTCTCTGCAAAATACGTCATTCTGTTGCCTCCTTGCCTGTCTCGAAATATGGTCTTCGGGTCAGGCGGATCATTCCGGCAGACCTATACCATCTCAACGGGTGCCAGGTAAAGGGGTTTCTCGCGGCAGAGGCGGGCCACTCCTTCGCGATAGGGCGTGGGGTCGAAACCTTCCTTTTCCCGCAGAACACCTGAAATTATCCTGGCGACCCTTTCGATCTCGTTTTCAGTGAAACCTCTTGCCGTAACGGCGGCCGTCCCGATCCTGATCCCGCTGGTGACTGTGGCTGAGGCAGGATCGAAGGGGATCATGTTCTTGTTCACGGTTATCCCCACTTGCGCAAGGGATCCTTCGGCGACAGCTCCGGTCTGGTCCCACGGCCTGAGGTCAACGAGCATCAGGTGATTGTCGGTGCCTCCCGAAACTATCCTGAGACCTTCCCGGGAAAGGGTTTCGGCCATTTTTTGGGCGTTTGCCTTGACCTGCGAGGCATACCGCCTGAATTCATCCGTGGCGGCTATGCGAAAGGTAACAGCCTTGGCAAGTACGTTCTGAAGAATGGGACCTCCCTGGGTTCCCGGGAATATCGCCCTGTCGATCGCCGCTGCATGTTTTCCCTTGCAGAGGATAAAGCCACCGCGAGCCCCGCGCAGGGTCTTTGTGGTGGTGCTGGTCACCGCGTCCGCCCATGGGACCGGATTCGGATGCAAACCGGCGGCCACGAGGCCGGCAATGTGGGCCATGTCCACAAGGAGGTAGGCCCCGATTTGATCGGCTATCCCGCGGAACCGGGCGAAGTCGATAACCCTTGAATAGGCGCTGCATCCTGCGACGATCATCCGGGGTTTGTGCTCCATGGCCATCTTTTCGACCTGGTTGAAGTCGATCTGCTCCGTTTCAGGATCCACACCATAGGAAAAGGCCTGGTAATATTTCCCGGTGATGCTCACCTTGCTCCCGTGGGAGAGGTGCCCGCCGTGGCTGAGGTTCATGCCGAGGATGGTATCGCCCGGATCCAGAAGGGCCATGTAAACGGCGAGGTTGGCGTTGACACCGGAATGGGGCTGAACATTTGCGTGATCGGCCCCGAAAAGCGCTTTTGCACGTTCGATCGCGAGAGTTTCGATCTCGTCTATGACCTCGCACCCGCCATGGTATCTTTTTTGGGGGTATCCTTCTGCATACTTGTTGGTCAGTACCGAACCCTGGGCCTCCATTATGCAGGCAGGCACGAAGTTTTCAGACGCTATCAGTTCTATGGTCGAACTCTCCCGGATCATTTCCCTGGCGACCAGGGCTGCCGCTTCGGGGTCCGCTGCTGTCAGATGGAACATTCAGCCTTTCCCTCCTTTGGTTTTTGTTTTTTCCTGTCGATCCAGGGTCAGGAGGTCCTGAGGGCTTTCCCGGGCCGTTTCCCGGTCGGGATCCCGTTCTTAAAAGCCAGAACCCCGTTCACCGCGACATGGATGATCCCTTCGGGGTGTCGGCATGGGTCAGCGTAGGTTCCCCTGTCGATGATCTTTTCCGGGTCGAAAACGGTGATGTCTGCCGCCATGCCGGGCCTTATGAGGCCCCGGTCGAAAAGGCCGATCCTTCTGCAGGTCTGGGATGTCATCTTGCGTATGGCTTCTTCAAGCGGGATCACTTTTTCGTCCCTGGCATATTTTCCAAGGAACCGGGCTGTCGATCCAAAGGCGCGAGGATGGGGTTTCCCACCGACTATGGCATCAGAGCAGAGTACCATGTGGGGGCTCTGCATGATGGCCTTCAGGTCTTCCTCCGAGCCGTAGAACTGGGTCATGGTTACCGCGTCGTCCTCCTCGATGAGAAGGTCGCAAACGACGTCAAGGGGATCCTTGCCCGTCAGCGATGCGATCTCTACGACGGTCTTGCCCTCGACGAAACGGTTCTCTTCCGTCTTGACAGAGTTGATCATTATGCTTTCCCAACCGCAGGTGGTTATCCAGTTTTCCCATTTGTCATCGGTCTTGCCTGCATGGACCCTGCGGATCTCTTCCCTGATCGTGGGGTCGGCGAGAGCTTTCAGAAGTTGTTCCGTTCCGCCCGTGTGGAATCTGGGCGGGATCACCGCGTCGAGCATAGTGCTGCCCGCTGTGTAGGGGTACTGGTCGAAGGTCACCTCGAGCCCCTGATCCCTGAATCTTTCGATCAGTTCAAGGGCATTAGCGGATTTGCCCCAGTTTCTTTTGCCGGCGACCTTGAGATGCGAGATGTGAAGGGGACAGCCGGCCTCAAGGCATATTTCGCCCACCTCGAGGATGGATTCAAGCAATTCGTCCCCCTCGTTGCGCATGTGAACCACAAAAAATCCGCCTTTGCTGCCTGTGGTCCGGCAGAGTTCGACAAGTTCCTCCCGGTCTGCGTACATGCCTGGAGGATATATCAACCCCGTCGAAAGGCCGCAAGCCCCCTCGTCGAGGGCCTCTCCCAGGAGATCCTTCATGCGCCCGAGTTCTGCCGGTGAGGCGGGGCGGTTCTCCCAGCCGAGGGCCATGGCCCGGACTGCTCCATGGGGAACAAGCATTGCGTTGTTGACGGCAGGTTGTGACCTGTCCACCGAGTCGAGGTATTCAGCCATGGAATTCCAGGGCCATTCATCAAGATAGGTTCCGAGAAGGCCGGAAACGCGACGCATCATTGGCTTCTTGTTGACATCGTCCAGGGGTGCCGCAGAGAGCCCGTCCTGTCCGAGAAGGGCGGTAGTGATCCCCTGGTAAAGTTTTTCTTCTTCGCCTGGATGCACGAAAAGACGCAGGTCCGAGTGCGTATGAGCGTCGACAAAACCCGGGCAGAGGACTGCGCCGCCAATGTCCAGTTCTTCCCTTGTTTCCGTGGTGATCCATTTTTTTACTTCTGCGATCTTTCCCTCCTGGACCCCCACTTCGGCTGAGAACCACGGGCTTCCGCTTCCATCGATAATACGGGCATTTCTGAAGATGATATCAAGCATTGGGCGACCTTCTTTCCTTTTTGATGATTTCCTGGCGCTTTTTCTGATAGTCAGGCGCCAGGCGGTACAGCGATTCGGGACGTCCCCGGCTTCCTATGTACCTTTTTCCGCAGGTCTGGATGACCTCCAGGCGCAGGAGGATGGATATGATCTTGCGGGATGCCTTTTTTGTTACGCCTATGAGACTCGAGAACTGGGACGAGGAAAAGGGGGGTTGGAGCGTAGTTGCGGCGTGAAGGTAGCGTGTGAAACTCGATACGGTTATCCCGGCGCCTTCGATGATCAGTGTCCCTCCTGCATTCGGGAGGAGAAGGCCGGAGCATTCTTCCCCGATAGGAAAGGCCTTTTCGTTGTCAATAAGATATGCAGTTGCGCTGCCGTCAATGGTGGCCATTTCAAGGGCTTTCTCAGCGGATCTTTCTGCCACCACTATGTTGGAACCGACTCCGTATCCGACGTCTACCTTGATGCCCGTACCGCAGGTGACGGCATTGAAGAGTTCATTCCGCGAAAGGTTATGGGTCTGGAGGCGGAGTTGTCCGAGGTTCTGGATGATCCGGAAACTACGGTGATCCCTTGGAGTAACAAGCAGGTTGTATTTCTCAGAGTAGGTGAGGAGAGCCTGGTGGACGGCCAGGATCTTGCGATCGAATCCAGTGGTTTCTTTTTTATCGAAACGAGGGCTGACGAGGCCCACGACGGCCTTGAGGGAATCGCTGGATATCTTCTCGATCTCGAGATTGAGAAGCTGGATGCAACGACGGATCGTCGACATGGTCTGGGTTACCTGGAAAGAAGGAACTGTCGTAAGAGCCAGGGCATTTCTGACGCTCTCGACACAGGTTACCGCGAAGGAGGTCAGGCCGCGACGGAAAAGTTCGATGTGAAAACGAAGGAACTCCTCCGAAGGATCCTTTTGAGTGGTATAGGGAAGCGTGTATATTGCGTCGACCTTCAGGTTCGTTTCTCCCAGGATTTCACGGACCTCATTTTCGTCGACAGTATCAACGCTGAAACGGAGCCCTTCATGAAGTGTGGATCTCATGGAAAGAACTGCATTCATCAGGGCGACCATCAGACCTGTCGATTCGCTCGGAACGTAAACCCAGGGGCACTTTCTGTCCACTGCGGCAGAAGCGACGAAATATGGTATGGGGCCGCCAAAAAAAAGGCCTTGTGCCCTTTTCTGGGCACAATTGACTATCTTTGGAACCTCGTCGAAGCTCCTGTATACAAGGCCTTCCGGAGGGTAGAGGAAGCATGATGAAGCTTCCCCCGTAATTTTTCTCACAACGTTGGCTGGACCAATTATTCCTATCATCTGTCGGCCGTCCCGGAATAGGGAAAATTGCGTCTAATTATACGGAGTGATTTCATTTTGTCAAAAAGGGAAAGCATCCTGTTAATTAGCTGACAGAGAAAAAATCCAATAATTATTTGAAATCTATGGACAAATCGAATTCCGTGGACATAGATCGATAACACTTTAGCAGGTCAACGCCTTAGATAAAAAGGCTTTAGACGCTGTTGACATAAAGCAATGAAAGAGAATAACATTGCGGCATTGTACCGGGAATTTATGCAATATTGTATTCAAAAGGAGGGGGAAGAAAATGAGAGCAAAGGCAAGGTTTCATTTGAGTTGGGTTCTTGTTTCTCTGGTTGCCGTGTTCCTGATCATCGGTGCGGCATCCCAGCCCGCAGGGGCGGCGGATTTTGTCTGGCGAATGGCAATGCCATGGCCTGTACCTGCCCAGGACAAGATCCATAGCGAGTTTATCCAGAACGTCAAGGAATTCACCGGCGGCAAGGTGGAGATCACCTATTACCCTGACGGACAGCTAGGCACCCATGACGAGATCTTCCACTCCGTACAGGATGGTTCCGTCGAGATAGGCTATTTCGCCCCCTACGTAAACCTCGTCCCGGGCGGAGTACTCAACTGGATGCCCTGGACAGTCACCAACTGGAGAGAAGCTGCAATAGCCTTTGACCGTGATGGCGGCATCCTCTGGGAAGTGATGGAAAAGGCCTACAATGAAGTCGGAATGAGCATGCTCTACCAGGCTTCCTACGGTCCTTACGGCATTGGCAACAACGTCAGACCCCTGAAAAGCCCTGCTGATCTGAGAAACCTGAAGTTGAGGGTTTCCGCCTCTCTCGGGCTGGTGAGGATGCTCCAGAACATGGGCAAGGGATCGGGAATGACACTGGAAACGATCCCCTGGGGCGACCTTTACGATGCCCTCGGAAAGGGAGTCGTTGACGGCTGCTGGAGCATGTGGCCCTCATTGATCGAACTTAGACATTCCGAGGTTCTGAAATACTACTCGGATCTGAATTTCGCCTGGGATATGAATAACATCGTTATCAACAAGGATGTGTGGGATCGTGTGCCCGCTGACGTGAAGGAAGGAGTTATCCGGGCAGCCGGCATTGCCCAGAAGGCGCTTTTCGACAATCAGCAACAGATCGAGAAGGAATTTATCGCCAGGCTTGAGGCAATGGAAAGCTTTGAGATCTACTTCCTCAGCGACGAGGAGCGGGAAGCATTCAGGGAAGCCTCCGACATGGGACCTGTCTGGGAGGAACTGTGCAAACCCTGGCTGGATCAACACTATCCGGGACAGAACATGACCCAGAAGGTCCAGGACGAACTGAGACGGATCCACGAGCAAGTGTTGGCTGAATAGATCCCGAACCTGATCCCGGCCCACAGGCCGGATGGTTGCCTGACCCTGAAGAGCGCAGGCAGGCGGGATCCTGAAGGAATCCGCGTGTCTGCGCTCTTTGTTAAATTCAGGAACAGAGGTGTTCAAGATGCGTCTTTCAGTAATTTTTGACAGGATTTTTGCTGCGGTCGCCTTTATTGAGAATCTTGTCTGCTACACGGGGATCCTGGGAGTGACCTTCCTGGTTTTTTTCAACGTTCTCAACCGCTATCTTTTCCGTTTTGAGATCATGTGGGTTGGGGACTTCTCGCTCTACATATTTATGATCTTTGTCTTTGCCTGCATTGTTTTTACCACCCGTGAGCAAGGGCACACCTCGGTTGAGGTGCTGCTGCAGAAGATCCGGGAAAAATTCCCGGGTGCGGCGAGACCTTTCAGGATGTTCCTGATGGTCCTCGCTTTCATTACAGCTGCTGTATTCACAATTCCCGTGCTGAACTTTGCGCAGAGGAGCATGCGTTACCCCCAGTGGGGGACTCTTGTCCGCTGGTTCAATACCAGCTGGATCATGCAGGCAATGTTCATAATGATGATCCTGGTACTGGTACACATGATCCGGTCATTGATCATCGAAATTCATGCAGGCTCTTCGAAAAAAGAGCCTGGTGCGGAATAGGAGGGATGTCGCAATGGAAACCGGTGCTATCGTTGCGATCTCTTTGTTCCTTTTGACTCTGACAATCGGCCTTCCAATAGGATGGGTATTTCTCGTAGGTTCCATTTCCGGGGTTCTGATCCTGGGCGGGGACCTGAACTTCATGGCCAGCACCTTCTACCATTCTATTAATAACTATGTACTTATGGCCGTGGCTTTCTTCGTTTTTGCGGGGAGCCTTATCTCTGCGACGAGCCTGGCCGACAGGATCGTACGTTTTTCCCACGCCCTGGTGGGCAAGGTCAGGGGCGGGCTTGTTCTGGTCGGCATTATAGCAACGGTGATCATGAGCGCCCTTACAGGGTCATCGCTGCCGACCATTTCGGCCCTGATCCCGCTCATGGTTCCAAGGCTGGCAAAGCTGGGATATAAAAAGGCTTATCCTACGGCTGTTCTTTGCTCGGCGAGCTTCCTTGGTTACCTGATCCCTCCCAGCGTACCCGCGCTCATATACTGCATGGTGGCCCAACAGTCGGTGGCTGCACTGTTCCTGGCGACGGTGGTCCCAGGGCTCCTTCTTGCAGCCGGTTACGCTGTCCTTAACTATTTCATCTGTACAAGGTACATGATACCCATTGAAAACACAGGAATGGAGGATCTGCAGGAAAAATCCAGAATAAAGGAGCTTATGTCCGCCACATGGTCTGCCCTTCCTGCCCTTGGGGTCCCGACAGTTATCCTGGTCGGAATCTACGGCGGTATCTTCACACCAAATGAAGCCGGAGCCGTGGCTGTAGTTTACTGCCTGCTCATCGGATTTTTTGTCTACCGGGACCTGAACAGAAAAACCCTGAAGGAAGCCCTTTATTCTGCTGTTCTGACACAGGGCATGATGGGGCTCCTCCTGGGAGGCGGTACGGTTTTCACCCGTTTCCTGATACGACAGGGCGCAGCTCAGGCTTTTGCCGGGGCAATGCTCGGGATGTTTGACAGCAAGGTACTGGTGCTATTGTCCGTGAATGTTTTCCTTCTGATCCTTGGCATGTTTATTGATGGAATTCCTATCCTGATCCTGGCTGTCCCCATGATCCTTCCCCTGATGGTGGAACTGGATGTCAACCTCATACACCTGGGTGCCATTGTCATAGTTAACGTAGGTTTAGGGGTAGTAACGCCTCCTTACGCTATATCGATCTTTGTGGGGCAACGATTGGCAGGGGTCGGTTACGGTGAGCTGGTCAAGCCGATGATGATCTTTTTCGTGCTGGTGGGGCTCCCGGTACTCCTTCTGACGACATATATTCCTGCCCTGTCGTGCTGGCTGCCGACGCTGATCCTGGGCCCCCGTTTCGTGGGACCCTGGTAAGGACAACCCAACAGAGGGGAGTTTTTGTTGCATGGATGGGAAATACGATCTTGTCCTGAAAAACAGTTGCATCATCGATGGAACGGGAAATCCGTCCTATGTCGCGGACATCGGGATTTCGGGCGATATCATAACGAAAATAGGACCCATACCTGATGGATCGGGAGAGGAGGTCGATGTCGGCAGAAAAGCGGTTGCCCCGGGTTTCATCGACCTGCACAACCACTGCGACCATAACGCCCAGGCATTCCCCGACGTGGAAAATTACATTATGCAGGGTGTGACCACTTCATTGGGGGGAAATTGCGGCATATCCATGATGCCCCTCGAGAAGGGAACCACTGGTCTGGCAAAGAAATATCTCTCACCGTTTCTGACCCCGGAGTGTGATTACGGGTGGGAGTGGAAGAATCTGGAAGGTTTTGCCGAAAAGATCAGGCAGACCGGTACAGTCCAGAACATGGGTTTCCTCCTTGGTCACGGAACAATTCGAATAGCAGCCAAGGGGTTTGATAGCGGTCCGGCTTCCCCGGATGAGATCCGGGCCATGCAGGATCTATTGGCGGAGGGAATGGCAGAAGGGGCTTTCGGTATGTCGGCAGGTCTGATCTATTCTCCAGGAAGCTACGCTTCTACGGAGGAACTGACGGAGGTCGCCTCGGTCCTCAGGGAATATGGAGGGCTTTTCTCAATCCATATTCGCAACGAGAGCAACAGGCTTATCGAGTCTGTCGAGGAGGCCGTGGCCATTGCCGAGGGAAGCGGGGCTTCTCTTCAGATCTCTCATCTAAAGGCCGGCGGGCGACCCAACTGGGGCAAGGTCCACGGTGTTCTTGCCATCCTGGAGGAAGCAAGGGGACGAGGCGTGAACGTCACCTGTGATGCCTATCCCTACACGGCTGGTATGACCACCATCACCGCTCTTCTGCCGCCATGGGCCCTCGAGGGCGGAGTGGACAGGATGCTCGAACGCCTGGCCGATCCAGAGAGCAGGGATGCCATTGCCCGTGACCTTGGTGGGAGCGGAGCTGACTTCGAGAACTGGGTAAAGAGCATAGGCCTGGACAACATAAGGATCGCGGCATGTCCTCCTTGCAGGCATTATGAGGGAATGTCCCTGGGTGAGATCACTGCCGGGCGAAAAGGAACACCCTTCGAAGCATTCTTCGACTGGCTTCTGGAAGTGGGATGCAACGCCACGATGATCCTTTTCAGCCTTCTGGAAGACGATGTGGAAGCAGTCCTGCGCCATCCAATGACCTTGGTCGTGTCCGACGGCTGGATCACATCTCCCGGGGCGGGTGGGAGACCTCACCCAAGGGGTTACGGTACGTTCCCGAGGTTTCTGGGGCGCTATGTCAGGGAAAGACGGCTGCTCAGGCTTGAAGAGGCGGTAAGGAAAATTACGTCTCTTCCGGCCAGGGTAATGGGTCTCAAGGACCGGGGGATAGTGCGGGAAGGGTTCAAGGCGGATCTTGTTGTTTTCGACCCTGATACGATCCGTGACAAAGCGACCTTCGACGACCCTCACCAGTTTCCGGAAGGGATAGACCTGGTCGTGGTGAATGGAAGGACCGTGGTCCGAAAGGGCAGGCTCACAGGTAACCGACCGGGAACTGTCCTGAAAAAATAACGTCCCGGTTTTTGAACTGTTCTCCTGTTAATAAAGGAATGAACCATGCCGTGGCCGGAAAGCCCGGCTGAATAAATTCCTCAGGCAACGGAACGGGGAGGGATCCTTAATTAATGATCCCTCCCCGTTCAAGGCGCTGGCTTTTACGATACATCTTTTTTCATTTCCTCGAATTGCTCTTTGGTGATCTCCCCTTTTGCGTACCGTCGCTTGAGGATTTCCATGGGCGTTTCGCGGAAGGGGTCGTTATAGCGCGGCTCGGACTGTTTTCTGAAGACCAGGTAAAGTACTACCGCAACCGCGAGAAACATGAAGAACATCATGAACATCCCCCCAGGATATCCGTACATCATATGCGGTCCCCAACGCCATGAATTGTAGCCCGTGGTTTCGGCTGCTTCGGCCAATCCGGCTGAAGAGAACAGCGAGAAAATAGCCGTAAAAGTTTTCATGATACATCCCCCCGTTTATTGCCTGATGCCTTTTCTCCGGATGCTAGCGGCCTTTATTATAAAGATAAAACTATACCGGGCATCAGTATAAATGCGTGTTTATTTGATAGAAGGCAGGAGGGGTATCCCATTGTTCAAATACCCTCAAAATACCAAGGTTGTTGACTATTATTGCCTGTAGGTATATATCTGAAATAACAAAATAAAAAGTCAGACGTTTGTCCTGTTAGCAAATCATAGCGAAGGGGGAGTCAAGCCTTGAGGGTAAAAATTGTGCTTGCGGTGGTGCTGGCTTTTGTTTCTCTCTCTGTCCTTTCTACGTTTCTTTCATTCCAGGCTGTAGGAGCCATAGGTGATCCCGGTGAGTTTCAGGTATTCCTATACGAACACACCAACTATGGTGGAAAC
>CAZAMZ010000034.1:0-11172 GCA_964486375.1 uncultured Synergistaceae bacterium
TCATGCCCCAGGCACAGGTCGTGGCCTCCAGCGGCGCAATGGCCCAGTCCGTGGCGGGCAACCCGGGTGCCGTCGGCTACATCGGGATCGGCTACCTGGAAAGCAGCACGAAGGCAGTCACCGTCAACGGCGTCGAAGGGACCGCCAGGAACGCTCTCAACGGTTCGTTCCCTGTTTCCAGGTACCTCTTCATGTTCACGCCGGGCTGGCCCGAGGGAGAGGTCATGGAGTTCATGAACTTCATCCTCAGCGACGCCGGGCAGAAGATAGTCGAGGAGTCGGGGTTCGTGCCCCTGAGGTAAGAGAGAGCTTTAACTGGAATTGTCACAGGGCCCGGACGCCGCTTCCAGGCGGCAACGGGCCCTTGTGCGGTTTTTTGAAAGGAGGGCTGGACGTTGAGAACATCTCTCAAGGAGGACCGGATACCGCGTATAGCCGTGATGACCATCGCCTCGCTGGGCGTGGCCATCATGCTTTTCATACTTTACTCCCTTGTTCGCGACAGCATCCCCATCCTGGCGCACGTGACCCTTTGGGACCTCCTGTTCGGCACCCACTGGTACCCGACCTACGACCCGCCCGAGTTCGGGATGCTGCCCCTTATTGCCGGTTCGGTCTCCGTAACGCTGCTGGCATCTCTGATCTCACTCCCGATAAGCCTTGCCCTCGCGGTGTTCCTTTCGGAGGTCTGCCCTGCCACTCTCCGGGAGATACTCAAACCCGTCATAGAGATACTGGGCTTCTTCCCTTCGGTGGTCCTGGGTTTCATCGGCATGGTGGTGATCGCCCCGTGGATGGTGATGAACTTCAACATCATAACGGGGCTGAACCTTCTGAACGCCTCGGTCCTGATGGGGGTCATGATCATACCGATAGTCACGTCCCTGGCCGAGGACAGCCTGAACTCCGTCCCGAAGGACATCCGGGACGCGTCCTTCGCCCTTGGCGCCACTAGGCTGGAGACTATAACCAGGAGCGTTATTCCCGCCGCACTTCCCGGACTGATGACGGCCTCGCTGCTCGGGGTTATGAGGGCCATAGGGGAGACGATGGTGGTCCTTATGGCCGCCGGGGGGGCAGCGATGATCCCCCGCTCGATAATGGACCCTGTGCGGCCCCTGACTTCGGCGATCGCGGCGGAGATGGGGGAGACGCCGTTCCGGTCCGATCACTACTTCGCCCTCTTTTTCGCGGGGCTGCTGCTGCTTTTCATGACGCTAGCCCTTAACATGACCGCCCTCTGGATAGAGAGCCGCGCCAAGAGGCTGCGTTCATGAGCGGGGCAAGGAAGTCGAAGGACCGGGCAGCCACCATAATGCTCTGGCTCGTGATGGCCCTGGCCTGCGGGATCCTGGCCCTAATCCTGGCCTTCCTGGTCTCCAAGGGGTGGAGCGTTCTCAGTTGGGAGTTCCTCACAAAAAAACCCAGGAGCATGATGACCGCAGGCGGGATATCCACACCGATCGTGGGGACCCTGCAGCTGGTCCTGGTGGCTATGGGCTTCTCCTTCCCCGTCGGGGTGTTCACCGCCGTCTACCTCGTGGAATACGCCAAAGACGACTGGTTCACCCGGGCCCTGAGGCTGGCGGTCCGCAGTCTTGCGGGGGTGCCTTCGGTAGTGTTCGGGCTCTTCGGGCTTTCATTCTTCGTTATCTTCATGGGCTTCGGCCCGTCGCTGCTGTCGGCAGGGCTTACCCTGGGCTGTCTCGCCCTGCCGGTGATAGTGGGAGCCTCGGAGTCGGCATTGCTGGCCGTGCCAAGGGATTACCGGGACGCGTCCTACGCCCTGGGCGCGACCCAGTGGCAGACCATAAGGAAGGTGGTACTTCCCGCGGCGTTCCCGTCGATAATCACGGGGGCGATCCTCAGCGTGGGGAGGGTCGCGGGCGAGACGGCCCCGATAATTTTCACCGGGGCTGCCTTTTTCGCCCCCAGGTTCGCAAAGAGCATATTCGACCAGGTGATGGCCCTGCCCTACCACGTCCTGATCCTGGCAACGGCGGGGACTAACATTGAGAAGACCAGGCCGATCCAGTACGGCACGGTGCTGGTGCTGCTCTTCTTCGTCCTCGGAATGACCATGACGGGAGTTCTGTGGCGGGCAAGGCTGAGGATCCGCCAGAGGGCCCAGCGCTAGGAACGGAAGGTGGTCTGAATGGAAAAAGACAAGTTCTCCGTCCGGGATCTCGACCTTTATTACGGGTCCAACCATGCCCTGAAGAGCATCAACCTGCAGGTACCCGAAAGGGCGGTGACCGCCCTTATCGGACCTTCGGGATGCGGGAAGAGCTCTTTCCTGAGGTGCCTGAACAGGATGAACGACTTCATCCCCGGGTGCAGCGTAAAGGGCAGGGTCGAGCTGGACGGCAGCGACATCTACGACGCGGGCACGGACCTGATACACCTGAGGAGAAGGGTGGGCATGGTCTTCCAGCGCCCCAACCCCTTCCCCATGTCGATCTTCGACAACGTTGCCTACGGCCCAAGGCTTCACGGCGACCGCGACCGGAACACCCTCCGCGACATAGTGGAGGAGAGCCTCCGGGTCTCGGCGCTTTGGAACGAGGTCCGGGACATCCTGCATACCCCTGCGCTGGCCCTTTCAGGCGGGCAGCAGCAGCGCCTCTGCATAGCGAGGGCAGTGGCAGTGCAGCCCGAGGTCCTTCTCATGGACGAACCGACCTCGGCCCTGGATCCCATGGCAACTGCCCGGATAGAGGAACTCGTCCGCGAATTGAGAACGCGCTACACTGTAGTGATAGTGACCCACAACATGCAGCAGGCGGCGCGCATCTCCGACACGACGGACTTTTTCCTTTCGGGGGAGATGGTTGAGTCGGGGCCGACGCAGCAGATGTTCACTTCACCGAAAGACAAGAGAACGGAAGACTACATCACGGGCCGATTCGGCTAGAACGGCCGGGGAGTTGAACGAAAATGGCAAACAATCTGACGGGACGCAAGGAGTTCGACGAAAGCCTTCTGCGCATAGAGCAGAACCTGCTGAAACTGGGATCCCTGGCCGAGGAGGCCATAGCAGGTTCCATCTGGGCGCTCCAGAAACAGGACGACGCGCTGGCCCTCAAGGTGATAGAGGGGGACGACCTGCTTGACGACCTTACCCAGCAGATCAACGAGCAGGCCCTTATGATGATCGCCCGTTTCCAGCCCGTGGCGCTGGACCTTCGGACCATTTCCTCCATACTCCACATGTCGACGGACCTGGAGAGGATCGGCGATCTCGGCAGCGGCGTTGCGAAGGTCGCAAGAAAGATATTCCACGAGCCCCTGATCAAACCCCTTATCGACATCCCGCGAATGGGAGAGAGGATCAGGGAGATGATCGACGGGGCCCTGAAGGCCTTCATGAACAGGGACTGTGCCCTGGCGAGGGAGGTCTGCGCCATGGACGACGAGGTGGACGACCTTGACCGGCAGATATTCAGGGAACTGCTGATGCTGATGATGCAGAACCCAAGGAACATTGAGCAGGCGACCCACCTGATACTGATCTCCAGGAACCTGGAGAGGGCCGGCGACCACGTCACGAACCTCTGCGAGCACATCGTCTACATGACCACCGGTAAATTCGTGAAGGCCGGCGATTTCAGGAGACCCCAGGAAGGGAAGAAAGAATAGGCCATGGCGGATAGGATCCTTCTTGTCGAGGACGAAAAGACCATTTCGGAACTGGTCGCAGAGAGCCTCAGAAGAAGGGGCTACCTGGTGGAAACCGCCTTTGACGGCGATACGGGGCTTTTCGCCGTCGAGATGTCAATTCCCGACCTGGTAATACTGGACGTCATGCTTCCGGGAATGGACGGATGGGAGGTCTGCAGGCGCATCCGCGAGAATCCCGCCACCAGGGGGATCCCGGTAATGATGCTGACAGCGAGGCGGGAAGAGCGCGACCTCCTGGCAGGTTTCGACGTGGGCGCCGACGATTATATGAAGAAGCCCTTCTCGGTGAACGAACTTGTCGCGAGGGTGGGTTCGCTCCTCAAGAGGACCCGGATAAAACCCCAGGGGGAGATGATATTGAGGTCCGGGGGACTTTCCATCGACCTGGAGAGGGGCGAGGCTTTTTTGAAAGGAGCCCCTCTGGACCTCACCACCACCGAATTCAGGATCCTTGAGTTACTGGCCGAGAACATGGGGAGAATCGTGTCGAGGGATACCCTCCTGGCCAGGGTCTGGGGCTATTCTGCGGCCGATACCCGCACGGTGGACATGCATGTTTTCCGGCTTAGAAGGAAGATAGAAGAAGACCCTGAGAATCCCAGGATCCTGATCACCGTCCGGGGACGGGGATTCAGGCTCCAGGAGGAAGGTGCTGCAGATGAGAACCCTTAAGGGCCGCATGACCGACCTTATAGCCACGGTGCTGGTGCTCGCCCTCCTTTCGGGGTGGTTCCTTGTGGGGAACACCGTGGAGGAAAGGATGATCTCCCAGGCCAAGGAGAACCTCCTGTCCAGGGTCTCCATCCTTGCAGGGGTATTGCAGGATTCGGGGATCGAGGGCCTGGTGACGAACGTGAGCAGGTGGAGCCGCGATGACGGAACCAGGGTAACCCTGGTCGCCATGAACGGCAAGGTCCTTTTCGACAACGAGGCCGACCCCGGGACAATGGACAACCACGCGGGCCGACCGGAGATCAGGGAGGCCCTTCTTTCCGGGACGGGGATCAACACCCGCTACAGCCGGTCCATCGAGGCCGACCAGATATACGTGGCAAAGCTGGCGGCAGATCCTGAGGGGCAGGGGATAGTGGTGAGACTTTCGATCTCCCTGGCCGACGTGGGCAGCGCCGTGGCATCCGCCAGGAAAAGGATGCTGGCCTCCCTTGCCTTTGCGGGTTTTGTCTCCCTTCTGGTCGGGCTGTACTTTATCAGGCAGGTTACAAGACCCCTGGAGGAGCTTACCAGGTCCGCCATGGAAAGCACCGAGGGCGCAAGGCTCCGTTTCCCCGGAAGCGGAAGCATGGAAGTACAGCGGCTGGCGGCAGCCCTGGAAGGCATGTCAACCCGGCTTGACGACGCCCTTGCAGCCCTGGAGAGGGAAAAGACCTACCTCCGGTCTCTCCTTGAATCGCTTCCTTCCGGGGTGCTTGTGGTGGATCACGAAAAAAAGATCCGTTACGCCAATGCCGCCCTGGGCAGACTTCTCCGGGATCTTCCCCGGAAAATGGATGGAGCCCTCTACACAGGAGCAATCAGGAAACCTGAACTGATCGATCTCATCGACAGGGCCTTCAAGGGCGAGGACAGCAGGGAATCATTTACCGTAAGGGAGAAGACCGAGACCTTCCTTGAAGCCCAGGCAGTCTCCATTGCCGACGGGGTGCTGGCAGTGATCCATGACATGACGGAAAGGCACAGCCTCGAGGAGACGAGGAGGACCTTCATCGCCGACGCGGGGCATGAGCTGCAGACGCCGTTGACCTCGATACGTGCCGCGGCGGAGCTGCTTCTCGATGATGCGGCCGCCGACCCCGAAAAGACCAGGGATATGGCCTCGAAGATCATCCTGCAGCAGGAGCGGATGACGGCCCTTGTGGACGACCTGCTTCTCCTCTCGAGGCTCGAATCGGACATAACCCCCGAGCCGGGGGAACCGCTGGACCTGAAAGAGATCATCGAAGATGTCGTGAACTACCAGAAGGAAAGGCCACAGGCGGCTTTCATCACCTGGGAGACGGATCTTCCCGAAGGGGCGCCTTTCAAAGGAAGACCCGGGGAGATAGGCCGTGCCCTGGGGAACCTGGTCGATAACGCTGTGAAATACACCCGGAAGCGTTTCGGGGAGACTCCCGGCGGAGTTATCCGTGTATCCATGACTGAACGGGACGGAGGCTGGGAGATCCTCGTGAGCGACAACGGTACCGGAATTGATGAGAAGATCAGGGAAACCGTCTTCGAGCGCTTCAAGCGAGGCGAGAGGAGCCGCTACCGGGAAGGCGCTTCCCCCGGCGGTTACGGCCTCGGCCTTGCAATAGCCCGCAGGATATTCGAATCCCACGGCGGCAGGATAGAAGCGCTGGATAGCGGCGAAGGCGCCCTGATATCAGTATTTTTACCCTTTGAGGCCTGAAAGCCCCTTAGTGTATACTATTGTTGATTTTTCTGGAATTGTATATATAATACCCGGGTTGGTATGAACCACCCTGAAACTGATTTCGGGTGGAAATCCCCCTTCGGAGGTAGGATATTGATCCGAAAACTCCTAAGGGACATCGCCTTGTCGCTTGTCATGGTGTGTGCGGTTTCGACTTTCGTGTACATCTACCTCGGGGAGCACCTGGCGGAGTCCCCTTTTCACGCCGTCTCCAGACCGGGACCGGTGTCGAAGTTCACCAGCGGGATCCTTGATATTGACGGTACCGTTAACAGGGCTTTCAACGACTGGATAAAGGCCAGGATGATACTTGAACGAATTTCGGAGCTTGACGGCACAGTTGTAGCTGTTCTCAAGGAAATGAACCTCCAGCCCGAGGAACTTGTGGAATGGCATTTCCAGGATCCCGGTTCAAACCTCAGAAAGCTCTGGAAGATGAAAGCTTCCGACCAGAAGAATGCCTCGGTCATCGCCCTTTACATCCTTCACCAGAACGGCGCCCTGGAACCGGAGATAGCCTGGCGGCAAGCCGTTTCCTTCGTCCACTTCAGCAGGAAATACGATGTACCCCTCACCCTCGCAGTCGCCGTTGCCAACACCGAGAGCCACTTCGACCCCGACGCAAAAAGTACGTACGGCGCCGCAGGGGTCATGCAGGTTGTCTGGAGGGTGCACTCACACCTTCTGAAAGCCCATGCCGGCCTGGAAAGCGAAGATGACCTGCACGATCCCGAAAAGGGCATCGCCGCCGGAACGATCCTGCTTTCAAGGTATATCCAGGCTTACGGAAGCACCGAAAGGGCCCTTGGAAGGTATTACGGCGGACCGGTCAACCGGTACTGGCCCAAGGTGGCAAGAAATATGGACCGGGTCATCCGTTACGGACTCAAGCCCGGCATTTGATAATATTGTCCACCAGGTTATCCACATTTTGTGGATGCTTGTCTTCAAAAACCTCATAACCACCCTTTTTTCCTGAAGAAGGCAAGCATCCACAGGGCAGTAGCCGCCATAACCCCCAGCACGGCCGGATAGGCCCACTTCCAGTGAAGTTCAGGCATGAAGGCAAAGTTCATTCCGTAGACCCCCGCAATGAAGGTTAGGGGGATGAAGATGGTCGCGATGATGGTCAGGACCTTCATTATCTCGTTCATCCTGTTGCTCACGCTGGAAAGGTAGATATCAAGCATGCCGGCCAGGATATCCCGGATCGTCTCGATACCGTCGATGACCTGGATGACGTGATCATAGAGGTCCCTCATGTAGACCGCCGTAGCGGTGCCGGAAAACCTGCCGCCCCTTTCGAGGCTCGATACGGCATCCCGAAGCGGCCACGCCGCCTTCCTGAGAAAGATCATCTCCCGCCTGAGTTCGTGGATCTTCGCCGAGGTCTCCGTTCCGGGGTTGGCCAGAAGTTCGGCTTCTATGGCTTCCACCTGGTCGCCTATCTTCTCGATAAGCAGGAAGTAGCCGTCGACTATGGCATCCAGAAGTGAATATGCCAGGTAATCCGAACCCTGTTTCCTCAGCCTCCCCTTTCCCTGCCTCAGTCTCTGGCGGACCGGTTCGAAGAGGTCTCCCGGGCGTTCCTGGAAAGTCACCAGCAGTTTATCAAAAAGGACAAAACTTACCTGCTCCACCTCTACCTGGTTCGATCCCTCGTCCCAGGTGACCATCTTGACCACTATGTACTGGTAGTTTCCGTAGTCCTCCGATTTGGCCCTCTGCCCTGTATTGCAGATGTCCTCCAGGACAAGGGGATGGATCCCGTACTTTTCGGCGGCCTCCGCCAGAATGGAAGCGTCAGTCAGCCCCGTGATATCTATCCAGGCAGTCTCGCCTTCGCCTGGAGTCTCCGGCAGTTCACCCGGGGACGATATCTTCCGCTCGGAGAAGTTCGATCCGGAGAAGGTGATCAGCGTAATAACGGGCCTTGCGGCCTTCTGCCCTTCCTGCGCGGCTTCCCTTGGGGGGAGGCTCATCCTGAGGTGACGGCTTATCCTTTTTTTCCGGTTCCGCGGCATGGCAAAACACCTGCCTTCAGAGGGCGATTATCTTTCGAATTCTGCCACCACTGCTGTATGGTCCGAGGGTTTTTCCCAGGATCTCGGCTCCCGGTCGCTGTAGCTGTCAAGGGATCTGTCGGCTATCGGGGGGGTGGCCAGTATGTGATCGATCCGCCAGCCTATGTTCCTCTCGAGGGAATCCTTGACACGGTAGTCCCAGAAGGAGAACTCACCCTCTCCGGGGCGGTGTTTCCTGAAGACATCGACCAGCCCGACCGAGCAGAGTTTCCGGAAGGCTTCTTTCACATCCTCGTGAAAACAGACATGGTCCCGCTTGTTCCCCGGGTTCGTCACATCCATGTCCGTGGGTGCGACATTCAGGTCCCCCACCAGCACCAGTTCCCTGCCCGGGACACCCAATGAGCGGAGGAGGTTACCGAGCCTTTCGAAGAACCTCAGCTTCATAGGGTAATCGGGATGGTCTATGGACTTGCCCTGGGGGACGTAGGCGTTGACTAGATCGAGACCCCCGAAGCGGCACCAGGATATCCGGGTCCTGCCCGAAGGCTCTTCCCCGTCATCGAGGCCGAAGCCGTATTCGTCGGGCGGGACAGTAGATGCCACGGCCACGCCGTTGTAGGATTTTTCGCCGCTGAAGACCACGTGGTAGCCAATATCCTCAAAGAAAGAGGCCGGGAAGGATTGATCCTCCACCTTGGTCTCCTGGAGACAAAGACAGTCCACCCTGTTGTCCCTGAGCCACCGTTCCAGAACTGGAAGCCGGCTCCTGACGGAATTCACATTGAACGTGGCGATCCTGAATTTACCCATGGCAATTACCTCCTGTGTCGTTGGTCGAAGATCGTGAGACGTGAGACGAAAGACCAGGGTCAAGGGCGTACCCTGTCGCTGCGCTTGGGGCACGTTGTGACTCGTAACTCGTGACTCGTAACTAGTAACTAGAAAATTCAAAACCAGATCCCTCATCCGCCGGCTGGCGGATTCGGGATGACAAGTCAATTGCGTGAACGGTAAACGGTCAACGGTGAACGGAGTCCAAAAACCGTCAATCGTGAATCGTAAACCGGAGAAGCAAAACCCCTTCCGTCTCACGGGGTTTAAGGTTTTCCTGCCGCCTGACTCCTGTCGCCTGTCGCCTTTGCTTCCTGGTTTTCCCAGTCACGAGTCACGCATCACGCTTTTGGCCTTTTGGTTTCCGGGTCACCAGTCACGAGTCACGCGTTACAAGGTGCCCCAAGCGCAGCGACAGGGTACGAGTTACGCGTCACGCGTCACGCGTCACGAATCTATCGAATACTGTATCGTCACTACCGCCTTTACGGCCTTCTCGATGGTCGTGGTATCGTACCTGCCCCAGTCCTCAACATCGGTGGAGTAAAGGGGAGTGATCTGGAAGACCCCCTGGCTTGCCGCCCTCAGGGGTCCGACCTTGCCCCCGCTGTTGACGGCCAGCTGTTCGGCCCTCTGCCGGGCGTTGAGAGTGGCTTCGCCCAGGAGCTGTATCTTCATGTCCTCGATGCCCGAGTAGTAGTATTCCGGGGAGAACGAGAAAAACTCCACCCCCTCGCGGATGAGGGTCGTGGACTCCCCGGCAAGGGAAGAGACCAGGTCCACCTCCCTGGAATTGACAGTGACGGTCTGTCCGAGCACGTAATTCTCTATATCGTTGGTGTCGTAGCCTTGAGGGGTTTTCCTGTACTGGATCATGGTGTTGACAGCCGATACATCGATACCTTCCCGCGGGATCCCTTTCAGAACGAGAAAATCCAGGACCTTTTCGAGGTCCGATTCAAGCCTCGAATAGGCCCTGACCAGCTCGGTGTCCCGGGCGGTAAAACGGCCGCTCCAGACCGCGATGTCGGACCTTACATCCTTCTGGGCAAAACCTTTGACCACTATGGTCTGGTTGGCCAGTTTCACGCTCTTCACCGTGCCCGAAACAAACCAGGCCGAGAGCACCATGCCCGCCGCAAGGGCTATACCGAGCAAAGCAAGCCCCCAGCTGATCGATCTCCTGTCGCCGTCCGGCATGTTCACCACTCCCCGTTCCTTAATATTCAGCGGGACTTTCCGCCGAACCTCTTTCTGTACAAAGCCATTAACCTGGCAAGGTCTTCCGCCACATCATCCCTTGGAACCACCGGCCTGATCCGGTCAAGACAGGCGTCGACCTCTGAGCTTTCAGGGATCACAGTACCTGAGCCTTTTCCCGGTTTCCTGTCCGGTCGCTTCCGGTGCAGCCTGCCCATCTGTACCCTCACCCCGGAAACATCGAGCCCCCAGCCATCCCTCACCGCAGCAGTGATGTCCCCGCCCCTCATGGCTATCTCCTGGGAAAAGACGGACCTTGAGACGACGACGGTAAGGATGCCGTCGATTATCGATCCCGGGCAACAGTTGTCTGCCAGACGGGGTCCGACAACCTCGGCCCACCTGGAACAGAGGTCCGCCATCAGGAGCATCCTCGACTGGTCTTTTGAAAGCGAGGACAGAAGCAGCGAACCCACCCTTGCGACACCCTGGTTTTTCCTTCTTCTACCCCTTGCGGGCATTCAGCATTCCCCTTCGGTTTTGCTCGATGAAAACTTCCAGCAACATTATATCCGCAGGGGTCACCCCGGATATCCTTCCTGCCTGGCCCAATGTCCTGGGCCGAAGGTCGGCCAGTTTCTGCCTGCTCTCGTTCAGCAGCCCCCTTATGGAACCGTAGTCAATCCCTTCGGGGATCAGGGCCTGCTCCATCCTTTTCATTCTTTCCACCTGCGAGACCTGTCTGGCTATGTATCCTTCATACTTGATCTCTATCTCTGCCCGCTCCTTTATTTCGGCGTCGGGCTCCTCCCGGGGAGGGGCTGCCTTTGCTACCATTTCCCAGGTCACACCCGGTCTTTTCAGGAGTTCCGCTGCCGTAACCCCCGGTTCCGCGGAACCAGCCTCAGGCCCCGAAAGGATTCCCTCTATTGCTTCGGGATCCCGCAGCCGGGTATTCTTCAGCCGGTCTAACTCTTCTTCCAGCGCTTTCCATCTTTC
>CAZAMZ010000035.1:0-11142 GCA_964486375.1 uncultured Synergistaceae bacterium
GAGGATATCTCCGTTGTTGAAGAAGTTCTTCTGTCCATTGGCGCCGGTTCGATACCGAGGTTCGTGGTCATGAACAAGATAGACCTGATAGACAATGATGAGGCAATTATAAGGGCCGCCAGGGCGGGAAGGGCTGGTGACAGGGTTGTCTCCGTTAGTGCCCTCAGGGGAGATAATGTCGACGGGCTTCTTGGAGCAATGGAAGAATTCCTGGTTTTCAGCCGCGGAAAGGAGCGTTTGCAGAATTGTTGAAAAGCATGACGGGCTTCAGCCGGACTTCGCAACAGACAGACCTGGGGTCTGTTTCAATTGAGATATCAAGTGTGAACCACAGGAACCAGGAGATCAGCGTAAGGCTCCCAAGGGAGTTGTCACGTTATGAACAGGTGATACAGGAAAGCATAAGATCCGCATCCAGGAGGGGGAAGATCCAGGTCAGAATCGATATCTGCTGGGATCCCTGTGTCAAGGCAGCCAGGATAGAGTCGGGGGTTCTAAAACAGTATGCTGAAGAGATCCAGAGAATAAGAAGTGAAATGGACCTGAAAGGGGAGGTGGCCCTGGAATTGCTTCTGACACTTCCAGGTGTTGTTTCTTCGGAGCAGATGTCCCAGGACAACCTTGAAGGGATCCTTGATGACCCTGTCCAGTCCCTGATAAAAAAAGGCGTCTTTGAGTGGGACAGGATGAGATCAATGGAAGGGGAACACCTCCAGTCAACAATTATGGTTTCCCTGGAAGAACTTGGAAAAGTACTGTTTTCCATAAGGGATAAATGGGCCATTGCCAGGGATAATGCCCTGGAAAACCATAAGGAGAGAGTGCGGCTGGTCCTCGATAACTCCGGTGTCTCGGCAGATGAGAACAGGGTTGCCCAGGAAATTGTCCTTCTTGGGGACAAGTGGGATATCACCGAAGAACTGGCAAGAGCCTTCAGCCACGTGGATAAATTCATCAGCATGGTTCATAATGATGAAGTCTCGGGAAAGACCCTGGATTTTCTTGTCCAGGAAATGAACAGGGAGATGAACACCATTGCGTCCAAGGTCCAGGACGCGGACATAAGGTGGATATCTGTCGAGGCAAAGAGCCTGCTCGAAAGCATCCGTGAGCAGATCCAGAACCTGGAGTGAGAATATGGGATACAAATTGCTGCATATAGGTTTCGGCAACATGATAGTCAGTGAAAGGGTGGTGGCCATAATTCACCCTTCTTCAGCTCCTATCAAGCGTCTAAAGGATGAGGCAAGGAATCAGGGAAGGCTTATCGATGCTACCGAGGGACGCAAGACAAGGGCTATCCTTGTCACGGACAGCAATCATGTGATACTTTCCGCGATCCAGCCGGAGACGATAGGCATCAGGTTCGAAGAGAAGGAAAGAGACAGTGAGCCGGACCGGTAGAGGGCGCCTTTTTATTATTTCGGGTCCGAGCGGGGTTGGCAAGGGAACGCTCAGGAAGGCACTTTTCATGAAGGTAGGGGATCTGGGTTATTCCGTTTCCTGCACGACCCGCAGCCCAAGGAATGGAGAGAAAGAAGGGATCGACTATCAGTTCATTGACCAGGACCTTTTCAGAAGTTACGTCCTGGAAAACAGGTTCCTTGAATGGGCTGAAGTACACGGTAATCTTTACGGCACCCTTAAGGATAACGTTGACAAGATCCTTTCGGAGGGACGTGATGCCGTACTCGAAATCGACGTCCAGGGAGCTTTCCAGGTCAAGTGCTCAATGCCGGAAGCGGTACTGATATTCATCCTCCCCCCTTCGGAGGCCGACCTTCGTGAGAGGCTTGGCAGGAGAGGTACTGAAAAGGGGGAAGACCTTAAAAGCAGGCTTGAGGAAGCCCGGAACGAGATGCTCCTGTCCGAGAGATACGATCACCTTGTGGTCAACGATGACCTCGAAACTGCGCTGGAAACCTTGAAAAGCATCATTGAGGGCTACAGAAACCCTGTCAGAAAACAATAACTTACATTTCGACGAGGTGATAATCCATGACAGAACAGTCCGACAAGATGAATGACCCGTCCATATTGTCGAATAAATATTTGATGGCTTGTGTTATTGCCAAACGGGCAAGACAGCTGAGTGAAAAAAAGGGGCGAATGACCCTTGATGATGGTGATCCATACTTCAATCCTGTTCTTCACTCCATAAGGGAGATAGAAGGGGGCAGGATCAGGTTCAGTATCCCTGAGGTATCTCACAAGGCTGTCCCGAAAGGAGACGAGAAGGGGAATGTCCCTGGATTGGAAGAAGGGTCGTAGGCTTTTCCTGGGGGTTTGCGGCGGGATATCGGCTTACAAGGTCCCCGAAATTGTCAGGGAGTTCAGGAAGATGGGCTGGGAAGTCGAAGTAGCCCTGTCCTCTTCTGCTGTTGAATTCGTCTCTCCCCTTGCCATTTCGACCCTTTCAGGAAGAAAGGTCTGGCTTGAAGGGGATTTCCTTTCTGCCGCGGAAGGCTGGAAGATACCTCACATAACCCTTCCGGAATGGGCGGATATTACGGCAGTAGCACCCGCAACGGCATCAATACTTCACAGGGCCGCAACCGGTGACGCTTCGGACATCATTTCAGCCTCGATCCTGGCTTCCAGGAAGCCCGTGATCCTTTTCCCGGCCATGAATGTCAATATGTGGGAACATCCCGCCGTCAGGGAAAATGCCAAGCGGTGCCGAGAGCTTGGGTACACTGTTTTTGATCCCGAAGAAGGGTTTCTTGCCTGCGGATACGAAGGGAAGGGCAGGCTTCCTTCGACGGAAGTCATCCGGGAGGAGATCCTCAAGGCGGTTGAACCGGTAAAAGACCTGAAGGGGTTAACAATCCTGGTAACCTCGGGACCGACCAGGGAAGCGATAGACCCTGTAAGATACATCAGCAACCCAAGCTCAGGAAGGATGGGATCTGCCCTGGCCAGGACCGCCTGGTACCGGGGAGCTGAAGTTACCATGATCTCAGGTCCTTCACAGGAACCGCCCCCGCATGGGATAAGACTGATCAATGTGGTGTCGGCAGATGAAATGTACGAGGCTGTGATGACAGAGGCCGACAAACAGGACATCGTCGTAAAGGCGGCGGCAGTGGGTGACTTCAGCCCCAGGAAGTATTCTTCGAACAAGATCAAACGCAAGGAAGACCAGAACCTGGTGATCGAACTCAGGCCCAACCGGGATATTGCCGCTGCCCTGGGGGCTTCCAGGAAGCCTGGACAGTTTCTTGTCGGTTTTGCGGCAGAAACACAGGATTCACTTTCCAACGCCCGGGGAAAACTTGAAAGAAAAGGTCTGGATCTTATTGTAGTGAACAATGTTGGCGGGCCTGATGGAGCTTTCGGTTCTGAAAGCAATGATGTCCAGGTTGTCGGCAAAGAGGGAGCGATCCTCTCCTTCAGAGGATCGAAAGAAGAAGTTGCCGATGCAATCTGGGACCTGGTGATCCAAAGGCGCAGGCCTTCAGGCGATTGACCGTGTTTCTGGACATAATCGTTCCAGGACCGTGGTGGCACCATCTGACCTATGAGTTCGATAAAAGAGTTGAACGCGGGATCAGGCTTTCTGTTCCTGTCAGGGGAGGTTCCAGGACAGGGTTTGCTACAGGTCGGTTTTCAATGTCCCCTCCTGAAAGCCAATTCAGGATACTGAGAGCAGAAAGTGTCATTGACAGTTCACCCCCCCTTGGCTGGGAGCTGTTCGAGACAGCCTCCCGGCTCGGTTCATATTTCCTGTGCGGTTTTGGCGAGGCGCTGAAGATCGTTTCCCCGAAACACATAATTTCCGGCGAACCGGCCGGTGAACTGCCGGCGATCGGGAAAGATCCAGGCCAATTCAGTGAGGAAACATGTGACCTGCCCTGTTTTGAAGACAGGGCAAAAGTATACGAAGAGGCCCTCGTAATGGAAAAAGGTCCTGCCCTTGTGATCTTCCCTGAAAGGGATGGGGCAAGACTTTTCCGGGAACAACTCAACAATGGGGTCAAAGACGAAAGCCTTCTCTGGCTATCGAATTCAGGTGTAAAGGCCAGGAGGAACTGGGAAAAGGTCAGGAAGGGCGAAGTGAGGGTAGTGATAGGGTCTCCTGCCGCTGTCTTTGCCCCCTTCCCCAGGCTGAACTGCGTGATCGTCGATGACGAGGGGAACCCGGCCTATCATTCTCAGAGATTCCCGTTTATCAATACCAGGAGCGCTGCCGGGGTCAGAGCAAGGCTTTGGGGTGCAAGGATCATCCTTGGTGGAAGTGTGCCTTCTTCGAGAAGTTTTCTGAGAAACCCGCGACCTTGTGAACATAAACCCTCGAAAAGAATCGTGTTCGTGTCCATGGGTGATTGCAGGAAGATCAGGATACCCGGAATACAGGCACCAGCGCCTGTCAGCGATACTGTATTGAACCGCACGCAGAACCTTGTATCGGATCAAAGACCGGTTATCTGGATCCTCGACAGGAAAGGTTACTCCAGCAGCATAGTCTGCAGCGAATGTGGAAGGGTCCTTGTCTGTGAAACCTGCGGCCTTCCCCAAAGATGGGAAGATGAACGCGGTATCTTCCGGTGCGGATTTTGCGGATCCGCCAGACCCGTTTCAGACACATGCCCATACTGCGGGGGCCAGGCCCTTGAAGGCATGAAGCCGGGTATAGAAAGTCTGCAGATGATCGCCGATTGCCTTACCGGGAAAGATGTACCAGTGATCCAGTGGCATTCTGATGTGGGGCAACAGGTATCTGCCAAAAATAAAATAGTCAGGGACCTTTCACGGGGTGGTCTTGTAATAGGTTCCAGGAAAACACTTGAATTATGTGATGTTTTGCCGATAGGCCTGATATGCTGGCTTGATGCTGATGCTGCCGGCAATTTCCCCTTTTTCGATTCAAGGGTCCGGGCATTCAGGATGGTATGGGAATCGGCCTGGAGAGGTCCAGGAGGAAGAGAAAGAACTGTTGTTGTTCAGAGCAGGGTGCCCAGATCAGGCTGGCAGAGAGGTCTCACCCTCGGATGGGGCCATTTCTGGAATGAAGAACTGCGGGAAAGACGGCAAATGAGCCTTCCTCCCTGGAAGTATCTGATAGAGGTAAGAGGTCTTGGAAAACAGAAGGAACAGGCAAAGGATCATATGAGGCAAGGTGGCGTTGAATGCCTGGATCCAGGGATTATGGGTGACACCATATGGCTGAAAAGTGGTAATCTTTCAAAAGTCAGAAAGCTCATGGAGCCATTTTTTTCAATTTCAGGATCCCGAAGGGGTTTCCCTCAGATTGCGTTATGGGCCGATTAGGAAGGGAAGGAACGCGTAGATGGCAATAGTGGCGATAATTGGAAGACCCAATGTTGGCAAGTCGTCCCTTTTCAACAGGATAGTAGGCAGAAGAAAAGCGATCGTGGACGACCAGCCGGGGGTTACAAGGGACAGGATATATGGAGAAGCCCAACATGACGGTTACCCCTTCCTTCTCGTCGACACCGGCGGTCTCTTGCCGGAAGGTGGGGACTCCATTGCAGAAAGCATCAGGAGACAGGTGCTTTTGGCCCTGGAGGAGAGCGACCTTCTGGTGTTCGTCGTAGATGGCAAGGAAGGAATAACCCCCCTGGACCGTGATGTTGCCCTCTTTTTAAGGAAAAGAGGCAAACCGGTCATAGTTGCCGTCAACAAGATCGATGAAATGGTCCACGAAGGAAGGGAACTGGAGGCACATTCCCTCGGGTTCAAGGATCTTGTCGGCCTTAGCGCCGCTCATGGAAGAAATATCGATGAATTGCTTGACAGAATTGTAAAGTTTTTGCCCTCCAGAAAACCCGAAACGGGTGAAAAAGGAAATGGCGAGGTCGCAGTGGCAATAGTTGGTCGTCCAAATGTCGGCAAATCGACGCTGCTCAATCTTCTTTCCGGGTCGGAGAGATCACTTGTCAGCCCGGCCCCGGGAACGACAAGGGATTCAGTAGATTCTCCAGTCACAATCGGTGGTGAGAAATTCCGCCTGATAGATACCGCAGGTCTGAGGAAAAGAAGCAGGATCAGTTCGGATGTCGAATTCTATTCGCTTGTAAGGACCCATGAGAGTATAGAACGCTGTGATGTTGCAGTTCTGATGATGGAAGGCGGGGAGCCGTGCACGGATCAGGACAAGAAGATGGCCGGCCTTGTAATCGAAAAAGGCAAGGGACTTGTGATAGCAGTAAACAAATGGGATCTTCTCCCCAAAACAGCGGATATCGGCGACAGGATAACCGCAAGGATAAGAGACGAAATGAATTTTGCCGATTTTGCCCCTCTGGTGTTCATTTCAGGCCTTACCGGCCGGGGAGTTCACAAGCTGCCGGAGGTCATCCTGAGGGTCCGGTCCAACCGCTCCAGGTGGATCTCGACGGAACGAGTGGGAACCCTGGTCAGGGATGTCCTTGCCTTCGACCGCATGCCGACAGGACCTGGGGGGAAAATGCTTATGATTAAAGGTTGTGCCCAGGTTGCCGTAAACCCCCCGGCATTTGCCTTTTCGGTGAACGATCCTGAGATCGTCAATAAAGCCTTCGCAAGATACGTAACAAAGAAGGTTCGCGAACTCGGCGATTTTGAGGGGACGCCTGTAAGAGTGTTCTGGAGGGGCAGGGATAAGAGAAAATGATCGCCTTAGTACTTGACCACTTCTGCTGCAGATGATATTAGTTTAACTGGCCGTGAGTAACTGTAAATACGGTCTTGTTGAAATCCTGAAGAGGCGGAGGTGCGAGCAAAGTGACTAAGGCGGATCTGATCAACGCGGTCGCAAAAGCTGCGGGCATCACCAAGAAACAGGCGCACGAGGCTGTTGGGTCAACATTTGAAGCTATCGTCAAATCTCTTGCAAAGGGTGAAAAGGTTCAGCTGGTAGGATTCGGCACCTTTGAGGTCCGGAAAAGAGCCCCCAGGAAGGGAAGAAACCCGCAGGATCCAACAAAGGTCATAAACATTCCCGGCAAGAAGGTGCCCGCTTTCAGACCCGGAAAGGGCCTGAAAGACAAGGTTCGCTAATTCTGTCGATCTTATGTATCTCAATCTGCAGGCAGGCGGCGGTCTATCGCTGCCTGCCTTTTTTGTCTTCACCGAACCATGGTGAGACCAGTTCATAAAGTAACTCCCATTGCCTTGTTTCGAGTTCTTCCGCCCTTGTGGAAACCGGGATATTTTTGCGGGAGAGATAATCTGTGATCTCCCCCCTTTTTCCCGGAAAGATCGTCGCCAGGTTATTGACAAGCGTTTTCCTTCTCTGGGAAAAGGAGGAACGGATAAGGGTTCTCCAGGAAATATCAAGCGGAAGCGAAAAATTCCTTTCGAGAACTATTTCAATAAGTGCGGAAGTTACCTCCGGTGAAGGTCTGAAAGCCTCAGGAGGGACATGCCTGATAATACGGGCATAACCCATTGACTGGATGGTAACACCCAGAGGGTATCTTCCCTTGGTTCGTGGAGGGGCACAAATTTTTTCAGCTGCCTCTTTCTGCACCATCAGCAACAGGTAGTGAAGACCGCCCGGTGCAAAAAGTTCAAGGATCCTCCAGATCAGCGGGGTCGTAATATGATAGGGAATGTTGGCGATCATTTTGTTGGGAGGCGGCACCAGCCCCGGCTCAAACCCGACCTTGAGGACGTCGCCCCAGATTATTTCGAGATTACTGTACCGCTCGGAAAGACCTGAAAGAAAGGGTTCCAGAGACCTGTCAATTTCCATGGCAAAAACCATTTGAGGGTTTTTTTCAAGAAGACCTTCGGTCAAGATCCCTTTGCCGGCACCGACCTCCAGGATCGAGTCTTTCGGATTGATATTCCCACGATCAAGGATTATTCTGAGAATATTCCTGTCAACAAGGAAATTCTGTCCTATCCGTGTGTTGGGCCTGTGAAAATATTGCGGCATCGAAGAAAACCCCCAGGGTTTTGTCCCATGGATCCAGATGTATAAAAATTCAAAGCGGGAGAACCAGAAGGTCTCCCGCTTTAATTATTGGTCGGGACGAGAGGATTTGAACCTCCGACCCCTTGACCCCCAGTCAAGTGCGCTAACCAGGCTGCGCTACGTCCCGTAGGCGACGAACATTGTATCGTTGATATTGGCGCTGGTCAAGAAAGAAACTCACAAAAACCTCAGATCGGTCATGACTGGGGTTCCCAGGTCTCACCGCATCTTTTCAAAACATATTCCCACTCTTCGTCGATATCTTTCTGGAAATCCTCAATAACTTTTTTGCCGGTTTCCCCCTTGAGGAGATGGCGGAAACGACCCTGGGGTTTCAGGAACTCCTCGGCTGGGACCCTCTTTTTGGGTTTGTATCCAAGTTTCCACTCCCCGTTGATCACTTCGTATACGGGCCAGAAGCGTGTCTCGACTGCCAGTTTGCATATATCCCTCTGAAGTGAAGGATCGATCCTCCAGAAGAGGATACATGGGGCGAGAATGTTGAGAAATGCCGGCCCAGGCGTCTCAATGGCCTTTTTTACCTTTTCGATCACTTCCATCGGGTTGTGGATAGTGGTCTGAGCCACATAAGGGATATGGTGGGCGGCCATAATTGCCGTCAGGTCCTTGGGCTTCTGTATCTTGCCCGGTATGACCGACCCTGCCGGTGCCGTAGTTGTGTTGGCCCCCTTCGGGGTGGCGCTGCTTCTCTGTGCCCCCGTATTCATGTAGCCCTGGTTGTTGTAGCAGATGTAGGTGAAATCGTGTCCGCGCTCGGCTGCACCGGACAATGCCTGAAGTCCTATGTCGTAGGTACCGCCGTCTCCGCCGAAGGCGACGAACTTGATATCCTTCTTGATCTTCCCCTTTTTCTTAAGTGCCACGTAGGCGGCTTCGATGCCTGACACGTTGGCTCCGGCATTCTCGAAAGCCGAATGGAGGAAGGGAACTCCCCAGGAATTATAAGGGTAGATAGTTGTGGATACTTCAAGGCATCCTGTTGCCGCAGTCACCACGATAGGCTGCTCTACGGCAAGAAGGCCCTGCTGGACAACGGTGGGAGCCCCGCAACCAGGGCACATCCTGTGTCCCTGGCGCATTGCCCTTTCCTTGTTGATGAGGTCTTTCAGTCTGACTGCCATCCTGGAGCACCCCCTATTCCCTGAGTCCGAGGTAGCGTTCCTCGGGGCTTAAATTGTTGTTCACTAGGTCCATGAAGGCTTCCTCCGCGTTGTGGGGGAAGAAGTCCCTTCCGCCGAGCCCGTAAACGTAAGTGTTGGCAGGGATGTGGACCCCGGCATCGTAAAGGGCCCCCTTGATCTCGGTGAAGAGCGGGGCAGGTGCCCCGAGGCTGGCGGCCCTGTCAAGAACAGCGATGGACCTGGCCCCCTTGAGGGCTTCAACCACCGCTTTTGCAGGGAACGGGCGGAAGAGCCTTATCCTCAGGCATCCTACCTTGTGTCCCTTTTCCCGCAGCTTGTCCACCGTGTCTTTGGCTGCTCCGGCGGCGGAGGACATTATCACCATGACATGGTCAGCGTCATCGGTCCTGTACTTGTCGATCACGGGATAGTGGCGCCCGGTCTTACTGGCAAAATCTGCTGCCACTTCGTTGTATGCCTTCTCAACGTGTTTCATTGCCTCTACCTGTTGTCTCTTTATCTCGAAGTAGTAGTCGGTTAGAGCCAGCGATCCGTAAGCAACGGGGTTGTCCACGTCGAGGAGGGGGAGCATCGGGTCCCTTTCCCCTATGAATTCTCTGACTTCCCCGTCATCCATGAACTCTACGGGTTCAAAGCAGTGGCTCGTAATGAATCCATCCTGGCAGACGAAGACAGGAAGAAGAACGTCCTTGTGTTCCGCGATCCTGACAGCCATGACCATTGTGTCGTAAACTTCCTGACCATCCTCGCAGTAGAGGTGGATCCATCCGGAATCCCTTTCTGCCATGCTGTCCCCATGGTCGCAGTGGATATTTATGGGGGCTCCAAGGGATCTGTTGACAAGTCCGAAAACGATCGGTGCCCTGTAGGATGCAGCGATGGGGAAAATTTCGTGCATAAGGGCCACGCCATTGGCGCTTGATGCCGTTATTACCCTGGCCCCTGAAACCGATGCAGCAAGACAGGCGCTAATGGCAGAATGTTCGCTTTCCACGGTGACGAGATTGGTATCAACAAGCCCGTCCGCCACGAATTCTGAGAACTTCATGGGGATGTCCGTAGATGGTGTAATGGGGTATGCGGCAACAACGTCGGGGTTGATCTGCCTCATGGCCTCGGCCACTGCCCAGTTCCCGGAAGTGATATCTTTTTTCGGCATTCTGTTCACATCCTTTCGTTCGGCAGTGCTACTGCTCGATAAATTCTGATTCAGGGCGCATTTCTATCGCGTTCTTGGGACAGACAGCCCCGCAGGTTCCGCAGCCCTTGCAGAAGAAATAGTCGATCCCTGTAACCTTGCCTTCAGCGTTCGCCTTGATCGACTTGTCAGGGCACTGGATCCAGCACTGAAGGCAGTGAATGCACTCGCTTTCATTCCATACGGGCCTCATGCTCCGCCATTGTCCCGTCTGGACCTGTTCGGAGGTTGAGGCCGGCACTGTAGTTGCAAGGGGAATATCCTTCCAGCCCTTGAGAGAGCTCATCCCTGCTGCACCTCCTCGTAACCGCGTCTGATAGCGTTCTGGTTTGCCTTGAGGATCTTTTCAGGAAGTTTGGATCCCATTTTGTGGGTGAAGTGATCGATATACGCCTGTACCGGAACATCCTGGAAACAGTGGGCGAGGGCTCCCAGCATCGGCGTATTAGGCCGGTTCTGGCCGAATTCCTCAAGGGTTATCCTTGTGGCGTCGACGGAAATGACCTTTGCGGAATCCTTCAGTCCCAGTCTCTTTTTCAGTTTTTGCGGCGAATCCGGCGAGTTGATCAGGTAGACAGTGTTATCCTTGCCGCCATCGGTGGGTTTTACGGCATCGATCAATGTCGGGTCGATCAGGACGACGATATCCGGATTCAGAACACCTGAACGATTCCGGATCTGTTTGTCTGAAACCCTGTTGAAGGCCTTCATAGGGGCCCCCTGGCGTTCGGCTCCGTACTCCGGGAAAGACTGGGTGAATTTTCCCGCCTCGAAAAGGACCTCGGCAAGAATAGCCGAACCAGTCTTGGCTCCCTGTCCTCCCCTTCCATGCCATCGGACTTCGATGACTTCTGACA
>CAZAMZ010000036.1:0-10935 GCA_964486375.1 uncultured Synergistaceae bacterium
ACGCATTTCTATTGACACAGTCCTCGGGGCATTATAAAATGCTCGAAATATCCAGATACGGCCAGCTTTGAAGAAGGAGGGAAACCGCGTGAAGGACAGGATGCTCGGCAGCACAGTAGCCATCGGCGTCATCGTAATAATTATTCTCGTTCTTACGTGGGGGTCCCCTCCTGGGGCGGCCGTCGCGCTGTAGGCGCGCAACCGCAAACAGGAACCGGGGCCCCCAGGTACAAGGGGGCCCCGGTTTTTTTATGAGAGCGGGACCTGATCTGGCTAAATCCAGGAAGGGGAGAGACAAGATGCAGAAGAGCAGAGACGTTTTCACAAACCAGACCACAGCAAAGGGAAACACCATGACCCAGGGAACAACAAGCCATCCGGCAGGGAACTGGCAGAAGCAGGGGCATGACACCCAGGAACTTTACAGCCCCAAGTGGAGAGGGCCCTTCGAGGGGTATAGATAGTAGACGGAACTCGGAACTCGTAACTCGTAACTGGAAAGATCAGCACCAGGACCAGGCAATTTGGTTTTTCATTTTAAAACTTTTTGATTTTTCCGAGTCACGAATTGCGGACGTCAATTTGTCCTTGCGAGTCACAAGTCACGAGTAACAAGTTACGGATTCTCCCCCTCCTGCTAATATAAGGCGGGGGGGACGTCGATGCCTGTCAGGATTGCCGGTTATTACAGGGTGAGGGAAATAGAGGCCGAACTGGCCCAACTGGGAAGAGAGCGTGACCCGTCGCCTCTCTTCCTGGTACCGTCCCCGGGTGACCGCGACCTTCTTCGCGACATTCTGGTTGAAAGTGTTTCCTTCGGATCAACGGAACCGCCCATTTTGAGATGGGAGGACCTCTACCGGGAAGCCTCCAGGGAGATGGAGTTAACCCGGGAAGAAAGAAAGAGACAGATCGACCCCCCGGATCACTGGCTTATCGTAAGGAACGTCCTCAAACGCTTTATTGCCCGCCTGGATGAACAGTCCGTACCTCCCGGCGCCAGGCATGGCGGATTCGTGTGGACTCTGGGCGAAGACCTCAGGGAACTCCTCAGGGAGGAAGTTCACCCAGAAGTCCTGGCCCTGTCACTGGGCTGCAGTTCATGCTCAGAAGGCACCGGATGCACCAGGCTGCCCTTTCCCGGAGCCCTGCTCTGCCGTCTCTACAGGGACTACCTTTCCTACCTGGAACACCACGGCCTAACTGACAGCGCCCAATCCGCATCGGTTACCCGGGATATTCTTTCCGGGAACCCCGCCCGTGCAGCACGCTGGTTGGCTGGACGGCCCTTCGTATTTGCCGGTTTCATGAGTTTTACACGTTCCCAGACAGGCCTTATAAGGGAACTTTCACGCCTTGGGGCAAGGGTTGTGGTATTCATGCCAGAGAGCGGGCTTGATATTCACGATGCCAGGGCACAACTCACAGCTGCTCATGACGGTCGCCCTGCCGGAGGCATACCGAAACCGATACCCCTTCTCCCGGTCTCGGCCGGGGACCACCGCATGGAACTGGAAACCCTGGCAAGGAACCTTGCAATCTGGAGCGCCGGTGAGGGAGAATTCCAGCAGCGGATCGAGACACCTTTTCCTGGATGGGGCAACATTGGACTCTCCGTAGATCCTGCACGCCTTGAAAATGCCGAGGAGATACTTTCAAGGTACAGGATTCCCTATACCGTGAACGGCGGACCGAAAGTCTCGGAGACACCCCTCTGGAAGACGGCCTCTTCCGCGATAGAGGCTGGCTCCCTTGGTTACCCCGCAGAGGAGACGGCCCATATTCTCTCCCAGCCCTGGATCTCGCCAGCCGGGTTCCCGTTGTCAAGGTGCCTCAATGAAGGCCCCCGGGGAGAGGGAGCCTGGAGATCCTTTCTTGGGGAACACGGAGACACCGGCATATCGGCCTTTTTCGAACGGATGATATCCTTCGTATCATCCATAGCCAGGGGCGGCACACCATCGGAACTACTGAGATCTCTCAGGTCACTTTCAGGAATGGGAGATCCACCGGATACAGGTCTTTCCATATCACGTTTCATTATAGACCACCCCTCACTGGATGAGACGGCAAGGCGGATCAACGCTGCTGTGAGAGAACTGGACCAGAAACTGGACAGCATGACCGAGATGGAGACCGGCATAGGCCCCGCCGGGCTGGACTCCTTGCAAAGCGGGGATGCGGTGGCTTTTCTCTCCGCCTGGAGCGAGAGATCGACTGTCTGGCAGCCGCCCAAAAGACGCAACAGTCTTCACCTCTACGCCGGAAGCCCCCCTGTGCTGGCCCGGCACAGGATATTCATCGCCACGGGCCTGACGGCGGACACCTGGCCGGGACGGCTTCGGGAATCCCCACTGCTGGACGACAGGCAAAAGGAGACCATACACAACAACCCCGAGACGGGTCTTTCCCCGTCCCACCTTCCACTTGTAAAGGAAAAGAGGATGCAGCGCCAGGCCTTGCTGATGAGGATGATCGCCTCGGCAGAGGAACTTTTCATAGGATCCCGACCCTCACAGGACGCTTCCGGCAGACCCCTGCAGCCTTCCAGGTTCCTGGAATCGGCACTCTCCCGGACGCATCCCTGGGCGGCTCTTGCCGGAAACGAGCCTCCCTTCTCAAGATCGATGAGGGACGTTCTTCCAAGGGACGAGGAAACAGTCATAGAGAACCTGGAGGCCAGAAGCTCCGACCCGCCCCGGATCCCGGCAAGACAGAAGATGATTCCCCCTGCGACTCCATGGCCGCCCGGGGTGATCCGGAAGGTTCCCGTAAGCGGGATAGACACATGGATAGATTGCCCCTTCAGGTATTACGCTTCGGTTGTGCTGGGTATGGAACGTTTCCGCCCCTTCGGTTTTGATCCCCTGAAAGCGGGCCAGCTGGTCCATGCCGTATGGGAAAGTGTCTGGAGTGACAGGCTGAAGACGGGGCGCGACCTGGTCGGACTCCTGACAGACCAATGGAACGGGGCGGTCGAGGATAATTACCCGGCGTTGAAGAATTTCCCCAGGCACCTTTCCAGGCTTGAAAGGAACACCTGGAGGATGGCGTCACTCCAGCAGGAGATGGACGATGCGGGGCTGGCAGAAGCCAGGGAGTCCCAGGAAAGGGAACAACTGATCCAGATCGACATGGGCGGAGTGCTTTTCCGCGGAAAGTTCGACAGGGTGGATCTCCTGAAGGACGGTACGGCGATCATCTTCGATTACAAGACGGGGCGGGGCAACGGCCTTTCGGGTTCAATGCAGCTCCCGGCCTACGCGGTTCTCCTGGAGAAAGCCAGGGGCATCAAGACTTCCGGGTATGCTTTCCTCTCACAGGCCGACTGCTCCGTAACGGGCCGCCTTGAAGGTCCTGCAGGCTCCATCCTCTCACGGTGGGCAAAGAGGTCACGAACAGGTCTGGGCGACATGATCTCCCTGGCGTCGGAGACCCTCGGGGCCATGGCTTCTTCGGTGACAGACAGCGATTTTCCCCCGAACTATAGCAATTCCGGGGTATGCCGGTACTGCGAATTCCAGGAGGTCTGCAGGCGAAAAGAATCTCCTTTAACGCCAGCCGGAGAGGGGGAAAACGGAGATGCCGACTGAATCCTTCAGACAATACCTTGAAGAAACGGCATGCCTGGAGCCGAAGCAGATCAAGGCAGTCATGGCTGATGATCCCCTGGTGGTAGTAAGCGCCGGCGCAGGAACAGGGAAGACCCTGACCCTGGCGTGGAGGTTCGTAAGGCTGGTTGCGGTGAACCGGGTCCCCCTCGACAGGATCCTAACCATCACCTTTACGGAAAAGGCCTCCCTGGAGATGAGAGAGAGGATACGCAAACTGATGGAGGAAGTCCGCGACGGGCTTCAAGAATTCGCACCCCTGATGGATGATGCCCTGTCTCGACTGGAGGATGCCTACATATCCACCATTCATGCCTTTTCCATGAGGATCCTGACGGAGTGCGGCCTCAGCGCCGACGTCGATCCCGGGATCCGGGTGATCACCCCGCCGGAGGAGAACGCCTTCTGGCAATACCTCGAAAGGTCCATTGACCTTGATACGACGGAGGCCCTTGCGGAAACCCTCGGAGGAAAATGGCGCGAAAGGGCCGGGAAGTTATTCTCAGCCACCTCAACGGCCGACCTGGTGAACACCTTCGGGGCAGGGGCCATATGTGACGCGTCATCTTCCTCTATACCGCTTTTCGAAAGCCGCAACCTCGAACCCGAGTCTTTATGGCTCTGGGCCGAGGAACTTCCGGAAAGGGACGCTCAAGTATCGACCGGACTTCTGGATGCCTTAGCCCCGGAATGGAACAACGCCTGGGAGACATGGATGAAAGGGATCCTCCCCGAAGCCGGAGGACTGGAGGTTTTCAGGAAAGACAGCACGAAGTTCTCGGCAAGGGCAGCAGGTTTCATGGAGTCCTGGAAGAACAGGCCGGAGGAGAGTGAACTCCCCCGCTTCGTGACTGACCTTCTGGACAGGGAGGGGCTGTTGGGTAACCTGTCAGGAGCTACGGGAAAATGCATGAAGGCGGTCAACGAGGCCTCCCTCTCGGCAACCCGGGAAAGCCTCAAGGATTACCGTGATTCAAGAGGATCCTGGGTCCCGGCGGCACAGTGGATCTCGAATGGGTTCTCCGATGCCGAGACTGAGCTCCGCAGGCACCTCCTGAAGATCATAGCCGTTTGCTGGAAGTTTTTCGAGGCGGCGAAGACCGCAAAGGGAACCTTGTCATTCGACGACATGATAAGGGGAGCCAGGAACGCAGTATCATCGGACCCTTCATTTGGCGGGAAATTTCTTCATGTTATCGTTGACGAGTTTCAGGACACCAACTCCCTTCAGGACGAACTGCTCAGCACCCTGGCTCCGTCGGAAGGGACCCTCTTCCTGGTCGGAGACCTTCAGCAGTCGATCTACCGCTTTCGCCACGCCGAGCCGGCCATATTCTGGAGAAGGATCAGGGAAGCCCTGGCGGAGAGCCCCGGCTCGCTGATCTCCCTGGACGTGACCTTCCGCTGCCGGCAAGCCGTCATGGACCGGGTGAACAGCCTTTTCAGCCATGCCTGGAGGGAGGGGGTAGCACGTTCTATTGGAAAGGAATTCTCACCCCTCGCTCCCCCCTTATCCCGTGAATGGTGGGGAAAGCGCCAGGAAACAACGGTCACTCCCTTCGAACTGGTGATCCCCGACACATCTGGTCTTGAAGAAGGGGCAAATACCGCAGCGACCCGGGCCGCCGCCCTGAGGATACTGTCGGACAGGATCCTTGAGGCCATCGAAAAAGGAGCCACGATCTGGGACTCCGACGGGACAGGCGGTTTCGAGGCAAGGCCTGTGTCATTCCGCGATTTCGCGATCCTTGTACCGACGCGGGCATTCTACGACCAGATAGAACAGGTCTTCATCGAGGAAAGAGGAATACCCACCTACTTCGAGGGGAACCGCAACTACTTCGGCAGGGGCGAGGTGCGCGACGCTGTAAGTCTTCTGGAGGCGGCGGCAGATCCCGATGATGCCCTTGCCATGTCGTCATTCCTGGCTTCACCGTTAAGCGGACTGTCCCTGGAGGTTTCCTCAGGGCTGATGTCCCGGTCAGTGAGTGAAAGTACCTCCTTAAGAAAAATTTTCTCCGAGGAATGCCCTGACGATGCCGCAAGATTTGAAGACCTCCGCAGGACCGGGCTCGCGGCAGGGTCCTCCCTTGCCCTGGCAAAACTTCTGGAGAACAGCTCTGTCATCCTTTCGTGTCCCGCCTGGAAGCGCCCCCGGTTGGCCGCAAACCTTCGAAGGGCCGTGGACCTTGCGAGGGAATACGAAAGATCCATGGGGATGAGCCTTTCGGGATGTGCTTCGTATCTCCGTTACATGATCCTCAAGGGGATCGATTCGAAAGAGGCCGACACCCTGGGGGAAAAGGACGACATGGTAAGGGTCATGACGGTCCATTCGGCAAAGGGGCTGGAGTTTCCGGTCGTTGCCGTGGCAGGGCTTGAACAGGGACTCCGGACGAGAGGCCAGGGGATCCGTCTCATCCCGTCACCGCACCTGGGGATAGCTGCTACTGCTTTCCCTGAGGAGTGGGACACCGGAGAGGAAGAAAAACCCCTGGCGGGCACCATCCACGACATACTGGAGACCCGTGAGGCCTGGGAAGAAAAGCAGCGCCTCCTCTACGTGGCATCGACCAGGGCGAGGGATTCGCTTGTCCTTTGCGGGGCATGCCCCGTAGTGGAAGGTGTTCCCAGGGCGAGAAAATACTCCTGGATGGAGGCCGTAAAAGACTGGATGGAGATCGAGGGGAGCATCAGCCTCTCCCCGGTTGCCGGGATCGGGGTTTCCGTTCCCCTCCCATTGTACGGACCTTCGAAGAACAAGGGTGGAACCGTAAGGCTGCCGGAAAGGGCGGGTGAAACCCTCGAAAGGATCAGCGCGACGGCCTACGCATTGATCAGATACTGCCCCTACGCCTTCAGGATGAGGCACCGGCAGGGCCTGGACATTTCCTGGGAAGCCCATGACGACGGTGCTGGAGGGTCTGACCTCGGGAGCCTGGCCCACTGGATCCTCAGGCGGTGGGACCTGCGTCCCGGGACACTCACCAGGTTCGATCCCCTCGGGGAAGGAGCAGGGCTGGCGGCAATTCTGCCTCCGGAACTAAGGTCCCCATGGTCCGACACTTCGCGGAGCGGCCCCCTTATGGACTGGCTGGGCCGGTTCGCTGCTTCACCGATCGCTGAAAGGATCAGGCAGGCAAAGGATTGTCTGAAGGAGGTGCCTTTCAGGGTCCGCCTGGAGGGCGGTACCCTTATGGTGGGCTCCATCGACATCCTCTGGAGAGAAAAAGAGACTGTCTTCATAAGGGACTTCAAGACAGGCAGGACCGACGGCGCCCCTGAAGATCTTTACACGCGCCAGGTGCTCTTTTACTCGGCCGCAGCCAGAAGACATTTCGGGGATGTCCCAGTCGATCTTGCTTTGATATCATTAAGAGATACTTCTGAAACGAGAATCGACAGCCATGAGATCGACCTGGAAGGGCTGGAGGAAGACATCTCCTCGGCGGCGGCAATGGCGGCATCGGGACCATTCCCGCCATCAAAAGGAAGATGCCCCGTATGCCCCTGGAAGAGCGGTTGCTTTTTCGGGCAGGACCTTTCCAGGGAATGAATGGGTATATTTGCCCATTTTTTAAAAAGCTTTATTGGAATATCATTTTCTACACCGGTCCGGAATTCAGGATAACGGAAGGATGACATGTTTATGCACCCATACCGGAGAAACCTGTTTCCCGCCTTTATCATTTTTTTTGTTTTTTTGCTTTGCGGAGCCCCTTCCGCCGAGGAACTTCCCTGGATAGAACATCCCCTTAAGCAGGGCGAGACCCTGGAAGCAATCGCTGAAAGGTACGGCGTGGACAGTTCCTGCATCAGGTGGGCCAACGAGCTAAAGGAAACCGAAGTCCCCTTCGAGAAGGAGTTTATCCTCGTCCCACGCGACAGCGGTCTCCTTATTGAAACCCTTGCCGAGGTCAGGGCAAGGCGTAACGGTGATACCACCACCGGGTTATACCTCTGCGAAGATACCGACCCTGAACCCGTTAAAGCAACCCCGCGAGATGAACCGGTATCGGATTACCCCGGCTTCGATTCGCTTCTTGCCATGGCAAGGACATCGGTACCATCCGCTCCTTCGGCACCATCGAGGTCTTCGGCCTTTTCCCTTTCGTGGCCGATCGAGGGCAAGCTCTTTTCACGTTTCGGCCCCAGGCGGGGAAGGTTTCATACAGGCGTAGACATTTCAGCCCCGAGAGGAACCCCGATACATGCGGCGGCGGCGGGCAAGGTTGTCAGGGCGGCATGGAGGGGCGGTTTCGGAAGGTCGATCCTCATTGACCACGGCAACGGTGTAATGACCCGTTACGCCCACTGCGACACTATGTTATGCAAGGCCGGGGACACGATAGCGGCCGGACAGAAGATCGGAACAGTGGGAAGATCGGGAAGGACCACTGGCCCACACCTGCACTTTGAAGTTGTGATCAACGGCAAGCACCAGGATCCAGAAAAACATCTTCCGCCAAAAGGGAACTGAGAGGAGGTCCCCCGCAAATGCTTGAGGAAGGGATTAAAGCGCCCGGATTCTGTTTAAAGGACAGCAACATCAAGGAGAGATGTCTTGAGGAGTTCACCGGCAATTGGGTGGTGCTCTACTTCTACCCCAAAGACAACACGAGCGGATGCACCCTTGAGGCTATCGAGTTCTCGGCCCTGGAGGATGAATTCCGGGGATTGGGAGCGGTGGTTATCGGCATAAGCCCCGACACCTGCGAAAGCCACGCCCTTTTCATCGGCAAACACAATCTTACGGTCATTCTGCTCAGCGACCCGGACAAGAAGGTCCTTGAGCCCTACGGGGCCTGGAGGATGAAAAAGATGTACGGTAAAGAGTCCATGGGAGTCGTCAGGAGCACCGTCCTTATCTCACCCGATGGCAAGGTTGCAAAAACCTGGAACAACGTCAAGGCCGAAGGTCATGCGGCGAAAGTTCTGGAAGCATTGAAGGAATTATCCGCTAAGAAGTAGCAGCTTTTCCGGTCCCCTCCATGAGGGGACTTTTTTTGGGCATAAAGGTCAAATATGGTTTAGTTTTCTAAACTCATTTCAGCTGCCTATATGGCCCCTTTCTGGGCCGTCATGGTATCATTTCGCCCGGGAGGTGACCTCTGTGGACGAATGGACAAGACCTGACCCATCCAGAATGGCACTGCTGACCATTGACGTGCAGCGCGAATTCCAGCCAGGATTTCCCTCGGGGAGACCAGAGAACGCCACAGCGGTCCCGGCCGCCGCTGAGGTAGCCACGGCTTTCCGGGAAACCGGGAAGCCGGTAATCCACATTGTCCGCCTCTACCTTCCTGACGGTAGCAACGCTGACCTGTGCAGGAGGTCCAGGATCCTTTCGGGTGTCCCTCTCCTGGCCCCGGGGTCGGAGTCCAGCCAGATAGCCCCGGAACTACTCCCGCATCCCTCGGTCATGCTAGACCACGAACTGCTGCTTTCGGGCGGGATCCAGGAGATCGGTCCCGCAGAATGGATCATCTACAAACCCCGTTTCGGCTCCTTCTACAAAACACCCCTGGAGAGACATCTCGTCGAATCAGGGATTAATACCATTGTTGTCGTGGGTTCCAACTTCCCCAACTGCCCCAGGGCTACAATTTATGAGGCAAGCGAGAGGGATTTCCGTATCGTGGCCGTAACCGATGCGATCTCCCTGCTTGACGACAAAGGCCGGGGAGAACTCGAGGCCATCGGCGTGCTCTGCATCCCTTCGAAAGAGGCTCTGACCCTGTTGAAAACCGGCTTTTGAGCCCTGTCCAGGCCAGTTTGGTATATAATAAACAGGTTGGAAAAATGCCTTTCAGGAGGGACCCCTTGGTGTTTCTTCTCCTTGAGGAAAACATGATGGTGCACTTGGGAAGGGTCCTGGCCCTCGTGAGATTTGAGGGTGAGACCGCAGTGCTCCTGAGGGACGGGTCTGTCATGGCTACAGGCTTCACACCCCCGACCCTTGCGAAGAGATCGGCGCGGTTCATGAAGGAAGGAAAAGAATTGGCGCGCTCCATGCGCCAGGGAGGAAAGATCTTATGACTTCAGCATCGGCTTCTGCTTCAAGCCAGTACACTGCAAAGGATATCCAGATACTCGAGGGTCTCGAGGCCGTTCGCCGGAGACCGGGCATGTACATCGGCGACACGGGTCCCAGGGGCCTTCATCATATAGTTTACGAAGTGGTCGACAACGCCATTGACGAAGCCATGGCAGGCTGGTGCTCAAAGATCGAGGTCAGGATCCACTCCGACGGGCATGTCTCCGTCGAGGACAACGGCCGGGGAATTCCCACCGATATGCACCCCCAGACAGGAAGACCCGCGGCAGAAGTAGTCCTGACAACCCTACACGCCGGGGGCAAGTTCGACAAGAAATCCTACCAGGTCAGCGGTGGCCTTCACGGTGTGGGAGTCTCGGTAGTCAACGCCCTGTCGGAGTGGCTCAACCTCACGGTCTGGCGGGAAGGCAAGGAGTGGAGGCAGTCATACAGGAAGGGTAAACCCGTGACTGACCTTTGCTGTGGGGAGCCCACGGGCAAGAACGGAACGATCATAGAATTCATGCCCGACAAGGAAATATTCGACGAGGTCGAGTTCAGTTGGGAAACCCTTGCAGGAAGGTTCAGAGAGATGGCTTTCCTCAACCCGGGGCTATCGATAGAGCTCAAGGACGACATCGCCGAAATAGAGAAGGTCTTCCACTACGAAGGGGGGATCTCCTCCTTCGTGGAGTACCTGAACAGGGGAAAGAACACCCTCTTCGCCCCTCCCATAGTAATTTCGGGTCAGCGCGAGGGCGTCACGGTGGAGATAGGCATCCAGTACAACGACAGCTATATAGAAAGGGTCTTCGCCTTTGCCAACCTTATCAACACCGTTGAAGGCGGCACCCACGTTTCGGGGTTCCGGACGGCCCTTACCCGTGCCATCAATGAATCGGCCAGGAGGAACAAGATCCTCAGGGAGAAGGATCCCAACCTCACCGGCGACGATCTGAAGGAAGGCCTTACGACAGTCATCTCCGTAAAACTTCCCGAGCCGCAGTTCGAGGGGCAGACCAAGACCAAGCTTGGCAACGGAGAGATAAAGGGCATAGTGGACTCCATATTCTACGACAGTCTCATGGCCGAGATCGACGAACGCCCCGATATCCTCAAACCCGTCGTCGAGAAGGCAGTAAAGGCAAGGCTCGCCAGGGAAGCTGCCAAGAGGGCAAGGGAACTGGTAAGGCGCAAGACGGCCCTTGCCGGCCTGGACCTTCCGGGCAAACTGGCTGACTGCTCGAGCCGCAACCCCGAGGAATGCGAGATCTTCATCGTCGAGGG
>CAZAMZ010000037.1:0-10852 GCA_964486375.1 uncultured Synergistaceae bacterium
GGCCCTTGCCAACCCTATGGCGGCCTGGCATTCGTCCAGGGTGCCGTAGAGGTTAACCCTGGGATGGTCCTTGGGGACGCGGGTGCCGTCGCCCAGGCTCGTGGTGCCCTTGTCGCCGCCCCTGGTAGTTATCCATGGCTTTTCCATAAGGATCGCCTCCGGTTCTTTCCCTGCAGAAACGGGGCTGCCGACGGCAGCCCCCGTGTTATACCCCTCAGCCTCCGCCGCAGGTTCCGCAGCCGCTGCCGCAGCCGCCGCCTGCCGAAAGGGCTACCCTGAGAAGACCGTCGGCCACAAGGCCGGGTGGTATGGCCTGGTACTGGTCATTGCCCAGTTCGATGGTACGGCATTCCCCGTGGCCTTCACCGGCGGAGCAGTTGCAGGGTTTAGCCGAGGCTTCGAGTCCCAGGATCTCGTCAAGGGGAGTCTCGGGGAACTCGATCTCCTGGCATTCCATGGTAACCATGTTGTTCTTTGCCGGCTCTCCGCCGGACGGGAGCTTTTCGAGCGTAACCGGGAAACCCATCTTCTCGAGTTTCGGGCCGAGCTGCTCCACAAGGTTGCTGAGGACCTCGTGCGTATCCTTTACAGGACCGCATTCGGAACCTTCAGGTGCGTAGTGCCTGATCCTTATCGTTGCAACATCCATGTTTGAAACCTCCTTGTTTATCGTTACTCGTAACTCGTTACTCGTGACTGGTGACTCGTAACTCGGAAGATCAAAAAGCGTAAACGGTGAACGGTGAACGGAAAGACCCACCCCAAAGCAAGGGCAAAAACCTACAAACATTTGCACCACAGGGGACGCAGGGGGGGGCAAGAAAGATGAAGCCCCTCGTTGGTTCACCTCGGGACAAGGTGCCCCGAGCGAAGCGAAAGGGTAGGCTCTGCGCTGCCCCGACCAAAGAGATGGGGTAGAAGACCCTGGATATTTATGTTGGTTTATATACCAGTCACGAGTTACGAGTCACAAGTTACAGGTTACGAGTTACACGTCACGAGTCACGCGTTACGAGTTACGCCTTTGTTTTGACTGCCACAAATGTGGCCTTTGCGTCGACGCAGACCTTGCCGTCATCGTTAACGATCCTGGCGGTGGTCCTGACCTTGCGGCCTTCGATTTCGGCCGCGCCCCCGAAGACGGTGTATCCCTGCCCCGACTTCACCGGCCTGAGGAAGCGGATGCTCATGCTCGCGGTTACGGTCCATTCCGCCAGGGCCTTTTTCGCCGACCATGCCATGGCGTCGTCGCAGAGGGCGGTAAGGATGCCACCGTGGACGATGCCTTCATATCCGCACCATGTTTCGTCGGGGGTAAAGGGTATGACGGTCTGGCCGGCACCCTCGTCCCAGTATATTACCGCTCCAAGCGAACGGGGGTTGGTTCCGGTAGGGTCGCAGACAAAGCATCCTTTCGAGCCTTCGAGTTCCTTCAAAGCCATCGGTTTCACCACCGGCGCCTATTTTACCCTAAGGGGTATCGGGAGTACATACCAAAGAGGTTCCTGTGTCTGGACAGATTCCCTCCGCTGTGGTACTACTATTTCCGCTTGCCGGAGTGGCGGAATGGCAGACGCAGCGGACTCAAAATCCGCCGGGGGCAACCCTGTGGGGGTTCGAGTCCCCCCTCCGGCACCATAAAAAACACTCAAGGGCTCTGACGCTGATGCGCCGGAGCCCTTGTTTACAGGAAACCCAAACTCTCCAGGGGCCTGCTCATGCCTTCAAGGTTGGGCGACGGGGAGAATACCAGTTTTTCCGAGGCACTGATCCCCTTGAACTGGCTGTGGCCTTTACCCTTGCCGCCTATTTCGATGATCAGGTCCCCTTCTTCGGTCGGGATAAGGTAATCCGGCGTCTTGGCGCCACGGTTGGTCTTGAGGTAGTTAAACGGGACCCCCGCAGCCTTCATTGCCCCGGCAAAAAAATCCTCCCTCAGGGGACCGATGCAATCTTCCATTTCCCTGTACAAGAGGCGGTAGGGAAGGGCCATCAATATCTTGGGTTCCTTGAGCACGTTGGTCCCTTCAGGAAAGACCTGGTGGACAATAAAGGCCTTTTCCAGAAGCTCCATGTACTGGGCTGCCTTGTATTTGGTTATTCCCACATTATGCGAAATGCTCGAATAGTTTATCCCGTCCACTTCAGAACGGCCTATGAAACCGAGGGTTTTTTCAAGGAGATCGATCTCATCCACTTTGATCCGGGCTATCCCGGGTATATCTCCGGATATGACTTTTTTCAAGATGTTCTTCAGAAGGGGAAGGGGTTCCGGCTCCTCGAGAGCAAAGGGAAGCACGCCCCCTTTGAGGTAGCTTTCAAAGAGATACGAGTACCTGAGCGGGACGGAGAGCCCCTGTTTGCTTACAATATCCTGGATCGACAGGCCCGGGAGATGGTCTCCTGTTTTGAAAAAAATGTATTCCCGGAATGAAAAGGGATACAGGTTTTTGATCTGTACCCTTCTGGACAGATCGTATGACGACCTGAAAATTGAAAGCGAGACGGAACTGGTGAAAATGACCTTGACTTCCAGGAAATCGTAGATCTTCTTGAGCAGTTGGTCATACTCGCTGCAGCAGTGAACCTCGTCCAGCAAGAGATGTGTGAAGCCGAAGTCCATGTTCAGCTTTTTAGCCAGTTCAAAAATGTCACCGTCTTTATATGTATCAAGGGACAGGTAGAAAGAGTTTTCGTTCCTGTGGGCGAACTGGCGCAGCAGAACGGTTTTCCCTGCTCCCCTTGGCCCTGCTATGCCGATGAAATGCCTGCCGCCTGACTGGAGAAGTTCCTGAAGCAGGGGCCTGTGTTTTTCGTACCTGGCACCCTCGGCTTTTGCCAGTCGATCCAGTTCCATGAGGTCTGTTATCGATGCCATCGGGCCATACCCCCATTATCGACATTCTGTACAATGATTTTACAGAATGATAGTCATTTTGTAAAATAATTTGACGAAATGCCTTTTTATATTTCACAACAAGGGTATGCGAGCTATCATGACAAGCTCAACAAAACGGTGACAGGAGTTATTCCAGCCATCAAATGCCCTTCGAAGACCCTAATAGTTCTCCAGAACGTATTTTCTGAACCGGCGGATGGCTTCCGCAAGATCATCGTCGGAGGCGGCGGAGCTCAGGCGCAGATGGCCTTCCCCGTTCTCTCCGAAATATGAACCGGGGACAGTGGCCACTTTGCCCTTTTGTAGCAGGTCAATGGCGAAGTCCTCGGAACGTTTTCCAAAGGAACTGATGTTCGGGAAAGCATAAAAAGCCCCGCCGGTGGGGTAACAGCTTACCCCTGGGATATCATTCAGGCCATCCAGGACAATGTTCCTTCTCCTGGAATATGTCGCGACCATTTCATCAACACAGGCCTGGCTCCCGTTCAAAGCAGCAGCGGCGGCTACCTGTGCGAAAGTGGGCGCGCAGGAAATGAGTGCCTCCTGGAGGTAGACCGTCTGTTCGACGTATTTTGCCGGGGCCACGATGTAGCCCAGCCTCCAGCCTGTCATGGCATAGGCTTTGGAAAAGCCGTTGTGGATTATAACCCGGTCCTGCATGCCCGGGATCTGGGCCATGCTGCAGTAATCGAGGTTGTCATAGATGATGCTGTCGTAGACTTCATCGGAAATGACGGTCAGGTCATATCTTTTTACAACTTCGGATATGCTTGCAAGGTCTTCCCTTTCCAGGACAGCACCGGTGGGGTTGTTGGGGGAGTTGAGAAGTATCGCTTTCGTTGCGGGGGTAATTGCTTTTTCAAGGTCTTCCGCCTGCAGGCGGAAGACGTTATCCTCAGTTACCGGGACTGTAACGGCTTTTATCCCGGCGATGTGGAACTGGCCGAGGTAATTCGGGTAATAAGGATCAGGGACGATGATCTCGTCACCCGGGTTAAGGGCTCCCAGGAATGAGTGAAGAAGGCCCTGGGTGGTCCCTGTGGTTATGATCACATTCTCCGGGCCGTATTCCAGACCTGTGGTGTTCCTGTATCTTTTGGCGACAGCCTCTTTCAGTTCCAGGAGGCCCCCGCTGGGAGCATAATGGGTGAAGCCTGCCCTTAAGGCCTCGCCGGCCGCCTCGATGATATGGGGAGGTGTTTCCAGGTCAGGCTCGCCTATGCAAAGGCTTATCACATCCTCCATGGACAGGGCCAGCGCGGACATCTTGCGTATCCCTGAACGGGGAAAACCAGACGCTCTTTGAGAAATTCCCATAACTGGACACATCCCTTCATATTTGCATCAGGTACTTCAGGAAGATGATCAGAGGATCACAAGTTCACGGTCCTGTTGACAAGAACTACCTGTATGCTACCATATTTTTGTAAAATTGAAATAAGTTTTTACTATGTGAAACAAAAAGGACGGTCTCAGCGGGGCCTGAAGTCCTTCAAGGAAAGTGACTTTCTCACAGGAGAGGTTTGGTACCACCAATAATCAACAGGAGGGGTTAATCAATGAAACTCGACAGGATCTCCGAGCTTATGGAAAAGGCCGGTATACCGGGAAGGGATCTCTACGACCGCCCGGAAAGCGGGAAAACTTTCCCCGATGGCTGTCATTACCGGATCGAGATGTCAGGGGTCGAAGGCCCCAGGGTGCTGGAAGCGCTTATTGATGAACGGCACAAACGGAATGTGCCTGTTCATCGCCTGATCTCGTTCTGCCAGGGCGGCACTCTTTTCGACAGGGCCGAGTTGAAGGATTTTGCCCAGATGGCGGCAGAGGACAAAATGGAGGTCATCGCCGTTCCCGGTCCAAGGAACGCCTGGGATACCGGACGGCAATTCATTACCTCCGACGGTCAGAGATGCGGAGGATTGAACCATCGAGGGTCCGACGAGGTCCGGAAGGTCCTTGCCGACATGCTTGAAATGTATGAAATGGGATTCAGGGGTTTCATGCTCGTGGACTGGGGCGTAATGGCCATGGTAAAACAGCTCCAGGAAATGGGTGAATTCCCCAGGGATATCGCCATTAAACTGTCCGTATGGGCGGGGGTCAGCTCCGCCTGCGGGGCGAGGCTTGCCCAGGATATCGGGGTAAGCTCGTTCAACCCCATATCGGACCTGTCCCTTCCGCAAATGGCCTCCATCCGCAAGGTTGTGGACATACCGATCGACTTCTACATCTGGACCTTCGATTCCTATGGTGGTGCCAACAGGATATTCGACGCTCCCGAGGTGGCAAAGATCTATGCGCCCTGTTACTTCAAGTTCGAGCCAGCCCCCACTGCGAATTACTATTCCCCTTTTGTCGCCGACGAGAGCCACATGGACCTGATGCGAAAGAAGATCAAGTGGGCGGAATGGGTCATCAAAAATGTCGAGGAGAACGCTCCCGAGGTCAAGGTCTCGCCGCAGGGATCATCGGACCTGTTCATACCAAAGGTCTGAACGATCTGACGGTGGGGGTTAACGCTGCAATCTTTTCGGGGAGCCGGTTGTCCGGCTCCCCGAAACATGTCTGCCGGGAGCTATACATTGTGTGAGGATGGGGGTCTCCCCTGCCATGAAGCATCAGGCAAGCAGAGTATTTATATTCCTGCCGCAGGAAAGGATCCGGTCGATCAGCTTCTTTTCGCCCTTTCCGCCCCGGGCATATCGAAAACGCGGGAAGGTAACGCTCATGGCCGCCACTGGGACTCCTGAAGAAAAAAGCGGCACGGCGATGCACGCCAGTTCGGCCATGCATTCTTCATCGTCAATCGCATAACCGCGTTCTCTGACCTGCCTGAGGTCCTCCAGCAGCGAGTCCAGGGAGTTTATGGTCTTTTCTGTAAATTTGATGAAACCCTCCTCCCGGAACAGACCTTTCACCTCGGTTTCAGGCATGTAGGCCAGGATTGCTTTTCCCACCCCCACACTGTAGGCGGGGAAAGTTTTGCCGATCTCGACGTTCACCCTTAAAGAATTCCTGGATTCAACCTGGTCGATGTACAGGACCTTCGAACCCTGGAGCACGGCAAGGTGAACTGATTCCCCTGTCTCTTTAAGCAGCATTTCCATAAAAGGCCTTACCTGTGATGCAAGGGTAAGGTTCATGTTTATTCCGCGGCTTATCTGGAAGAATTTGAACGTAAGGGAGTATTGCCTGCTGACGGGGTTCTGCTGAACATACCCGAGGCTGCAGAGGGTGGAAAGGAACCTGAATACGGTGCTCTTGTTCATACCCAGTTCTTCGCTCAGTCTCTGGATGCCCAGTTCGCCGTGTTTCGAAAGATGTTCAATTATTGCGAAGCCCTTGTGCAAGGACAGGTTCTCTTTCATTGCGTCATCCCTTTTCATTTTTGGTGGGTTCCTGTTCTGTACAAAACTGGCCAAGGGAAGAGATCGAATGATCGTTTGAATATCCATTATTGTAACCGTTAGAGGCAGAAGATCTGTAGATACCCGCTCTTCCTTCCTTCAGGCACCGGATGGAAAATGCACAGGGGATCCCGGATAGATCGGGGATCCCCTGTTTGCCAGGATATTCCCGCTCGCGAACCCATTGCCGGGTTCCCGGTTACTTTTCCTTCCGGTCCTCCACGAACCTTGCGAACCCCTTGAAAGAGTAGTCCTGCTTGCGATCCATGTCAGGTTCCATCTTGCGATAGAAGCAGACGGGGATGCACTCTTCAGCAAGGTTTTTCGCTATGCAGGGCGTACACCCCTTGTCGTGGTTCGAGGGGTGAGCAGGGCATTCGAGATCCACACAGGTGCAGAAAGATACCTTCATAATTGGTAACCCTCCCGGGAAAACGCAAGATGCAGGTCCGAGTGAGAAACTGATAGATCATACCAGAATAATACAAACAGTTCTCCCCACCCGGGCAAGAGATGCCATAATCTTTATGCTCCAAAGGGCGAGTGATATCATGATCCAGTGAGAGTAAAGTCCATCTTTCCCCTCGGAGGAGGTTACATGATCAGGTCGATCCGGAACTGGGCCGAGAAACATCCTTTCATCTTTGCTCCCGGACTTGTCGGGATCGCAACCTTGCTCTTCATCCCTGGAAGAGAGTTGCTTGGAAAGGGGCACTGGGCCCTTCTTTATCTTCTTGTGATATCTGTCGTAGCTTCGATGGCAGGGTCAAGACCGTCGCTCGTGGCTGCGGTTGCGGCTTTTCTTTCCTGGAACGTTTTTTTCCTGCCCCCGTACAGGACATTCCATGTCGATGACCCGAAGGACTGGATCTCCCTGGGAGTTTTCCTGGTCGTGGGAGTTCTTATCAGTCTTATTTCCGGGCGCCTCAGGGAGAGAGAGGCCCTGGCTGTCGCACAGGAGAGGGAGATGGGGCTCCTGAACAGATTGACAGGCCGCCTGCTGGCGATACAGAGTCCCTTTGAGATGGCAGAAGCGCTTTGCACAGAGATCGACAGGGTGTTTTCTCCACGGTTCATCAGGTTCCACCAGGTCGAAAATGAAAAGGGGAGGATCCTCCTTCACGGGGCGAAAGCGGAACTTGAAGTCGATCCCCTTGAGGGGGATTTCCTGGACTGGGTAGTCAGGAATGGAACGTCGGTGATCCCGGAGAGGGCGGAACAGCGGAAAGGCGAAAGATCCCCTGTCAGGGAGGATGCAGTACCCCATCACAAGGTTTTCCCTTCGGTCAAAAGGAAAGACCTTTTCATTGCGGCCCGTTCCTCCTCAAGGATCGAAGGGGTCCTTCACGCAGGAGAGCGTCTTAACCAGGCTCCCTACAGCTATAGCGAGATACAGCTACTCAGCGCTGCCGCAGACATGGCGGGCACTTTCCTCGAGCGCAGCCGCCTTGAGGAATCAGCCAGGCAGGCAGAGACCCTGAAGGAAGGAGACAAACTGAAGTCGGCCATCTTCTCTTCGGTCTCTCATGAGTTGAAGACTCCCCTCTCTTCGCTTACGGCTACCATCTCGGGACTTCTGGAAGGCGACCAGCCCTGGGACCCGCCCCGCATCAGGGAAGAACTGGTATCGGTGAAAAAGGACCTGGACAGGCTTAGCCATTCGATCAGTTCCCTGCTGGATCTGTCCAGGCTTGCCGCAGAGACCTGGAAACCGGACCTGGAGTGGGTCGAACCCGGTGAGATACTGGGAAATGTTCTCTACCGGCTGGATCCTTCCGAAAGGGAAAGGGTGAAGGTCGATATCCCCGACAATCTTCCTCTCGTTAACGTGGACTTCCAGCAGTGGGGGAGGCTCCTTATGCATATCCTGGAGAATGCCCTTGCGTACAGCCCGCCCGGAAGCCCTGTGGTTGTGGGTTTTAACAGGACACCCTCGGGGTTTGAGTCCTGGATATCTGATGAAGGTCCGGGGATACCCGGGGAGGAAAAGGAAAAAGTCTTCAATAAATTCTACCGGGGGAGCCATTCCGAAATATCCCCCGGAGGGACAGGGCTGGGACTTACCATCGCCAGGGAGATCGCCAGGGTGCATAACGGGACGATAAGGATAGAGGACAACAGGCCACAAGGGACAAGGTTCATAGTACTCCTTCCCGAGGACCATGTGAGAGAAAACGGGGACTGAGGAAAAATGGGCATTCCGGAGAGAAATGCAAGGATCCTTGTGATAGATGACGAAGAGTCCATCAGGAGAGCCCTCAGGTCTATCCTGTCGGTGAGAAAATACGATGTTACCCTTGCTTCGACAGCGGCCGGGGGGATCAACGCTGCGATCGAGACCAGCCCCGAACTGGTAATACTGGACCTGTCCCTGCCGGACATGGATGGGATAGATGTTTGCCGTGAACTCCGCACCTGGATGACTGCCCCCATACTCATCCTGTCGGTGAGGGCCAACGAAGCCGACAAGGTGAAGGCTCTTGACCTGGGGGCCGACGATTACCTGACCAAACCTTTCTCCGCGGGAGAACTTCTTGCCAGGATGAGGGCCCTTCTGAGGAGGGCCGAGTCAAGGGTCTGTCAACCTCCAGAGATACAGGCTGGAAACCTGGTGGTCAACCTTGCCCGCAGGCAGGTATTAAGGGGAGGACAGGAGATCTCCCTTACCCGGACTGAATTCGAGATCCTTGCAATGCTGGTGAAGAACATCGATTGTGTTGTGACCTACCGCATGCTTGCCGGAAAGATCTGGGGGGGCGATGAAGAGAAAGACCCCCAGCTTATCAGGGTCCATGTAAGCAACCTCAGGAAAAAGATAGAACCGGATCCTTCCCTTCCAGGTTTTATCCACACCGAACCGGGAATAGGTTTTCGCTTCACCGTTCAATGACCTCTTTACGGAAAATTTAGACCCCGTATCCATTTCTTGCCGAAGTCTTTATCCCCTTTCTGCTAACTTCGACCATGTGTCAGGGATCATATTCACAAGGTGGGGGAAAGCAATGATCGATCGTGATCTTCCGTCGGCGGTGGGCAACCTGAGGTCCGGGTCCGGGGATCCGGATGTCGAAATCGAACTGGTTACGGGGTACCTTGACCGGAAGGAAGCCAGCCTGCTGGATCTCAGAAGGGCTGGTCTTCCCGGAGAGGTAATAGATGCCTGTTTTTTGCTGAGCAGCTGCGGTGATTCCCTGGTTCCCGAGAGGCTCTGCCGCTTGCGTGATAATCCGCTGGCTCGGTCGGGAAAGGCAAGAAAGATCCGTGAAAAGATCCGGATGGCCGAGATGGAAGGAGGATCTTCGGGGCCGTCGAAGATCCTTGTGGAATCACTAGAACAGGCTCTGGTGCTCCTGGAAACAGATCCCGTGGATGACTTTCCTGAAGTCAAAGAACGGGACAGGGGATCAGGTGTCCTGGATGCTGATGACATTCCGTTCTGGGAAAAGGAGGGATGATCAGTGCTGGTGGCACTCGGGGATCTTAAAAAATGGAAATGCACTTTCACCCTCGATGGGAAAGGTGAATTGCGGATATCCTTTCCTGATCATTCCCGGATCATCGACGGGAAGGACGGTATCCTTATCCTGGACGGTGACGAAGGATCCCGGAAAAGCGATGCCGAACGGTGGCTGGAAAAAGACCAAAAGAAGGAAATTGACGCAGGGCTCCGCGGACCGGCATGACAATTCTCCCGTGGTAGGGGATAATCTTTCCGGCACAGATCGATCCGGGGAGGCTGTTGCCTTATTAGAACCAGGACATTTACCTCACTTCCCATAGAAAGAAAAATAGTCCTTGGATTCCTTTCCATGATAGGTTCCGGAACTGTCCTGCTTTTGATCCTCAACGCAGGCACCCGGCCCCTGGGTTTTGTCGATGCCCTCTTCACCGCCACGTCTGCTGTCTGCGTTACCGGCCTTACGGTGGTTGAAACGGGAAAAGACCTGTCTTTCCCCTCTCAAATGGTTGTCCTTCTGCTGATCCAGGCGGGGGGGCTCGGGGTCATGACGGCCACGACCGCCTTTGCCCTCCTTATCAGGGAGAGGATCGGCCTCCGTCAGCGGATGTTCCTTGCGGGAGGGGTTGGTCTGGACTCCCCTTCGGGCGTTGTAAGGCTCCTGATCCGCATACTCTTCCTGACATTTATTGTCGAGGGCCTGGGTGTGGTACCGCTGTTCATAGGTTTCCTCCGTTCCGGTCTCTCTCCATGGCGGTCACTTTACACAGCGGTCTTCCACAGCGTCAGCGCTTTCTGCAACGCTGGTTTTTCGCTTTACGGGAACAGTCTTGAAGGTTTTTCCACAACCATTCTTGTGCCTGGTGCTGTCATGACCCTGGTGGTTATCGGCGGACTTGGTTTTGTCGTCCTTACCGAGATCGGAAGTTTCACGAAAGGGTCTGGCCGGCTTTCCCTTCAGTCAAAAATGGTCCTCGTCACTACCGCTGTGCTGGTGACCGCAGGGACGGTGATACTCCTGTTCACAGAATGGGGACATTCCCTGGGAGGCTATTCCCCTGGCTGGAAGGTGTGGAACCGTCTCTT
>CAZAMZ010000038.1:0-10569 GCA_964486375.1 uncultured Synergistaceae bacterium
TGGCTGTCTGTCCTATTGAGCCTCTTCCCGGGCCTGGCGCTTGGCGCGTTCATTGTCGGGACAGCGCCGGGATTGAAGGGATGGGGTCTGGATCCGGTTTTTGCCCTTTTCGGAGGGATAGGGCTCGTGCTCGTCCCCCTCGAAATTGGATGCCTGGCTATCGCGGCACGCAGGGCAACCGGCTCCTGGTCCCCACTTGCCGCAACGGATTACAGGAAGAAACTTCCTCCCCGGCTGCTGCTGCCAATGTCCATTGGCCTGGCTTTATGGTTCATCTTCACATTGATCGTATGGATGTCTCTGCTGGAAGGCTGGGTCATCGAGCGATTGCCATCGTGGGTGCCAGAGCCGATCCTTTCCTTTTCCCAGACCAGTACCGGTGGAGACCTGCCTTCCGCGGGCGTTTTCGCGGCGTTTCTGGTCACAGCATTCGTTTTCAACGGCCTGGTCGGTCCAGTGACGGAGGAACTATACTTCCGCGGCTATCTTCTCCCCAGAATTGACCGCTACGGCATATGGGCGCCGGTCATCAACACCCTCCTGTTCAGCTTCTATCATGTTTGGACGCCGTGGCGGTGGCCCCAGATAGCCCTCGGGTTTCTGCCGCTGTCCCTGGCCGCGTGGCGAACGCGGAGCATCTACGTGTCCATGATCGCCCATGTCATCATCAATGTCGTCTTCCTTGTCATGCTCACGGCCTCATTCGTCGCAGGCTGATACCCTGGGTGCAGCAATAGGGAGCGCTAACCGCAAGGTAGGCAACCTTGATTTTTTCCAAAAATCAGGTCCACAAGGATATCCTTGAGTTTCACTATATCGGCGAGGTTAACTTTTTCGTCGGCACAGTGCAGATTCTCCCCATCGGGGCCCAGAACCACCGTCGGTATCCCCTTCCCGGCGAAGTGGTTGAAATCCCCTACACACATGCTTGTCACGAAACCGACCTTGCCTTCATGCCTTTCGCATGTTTCAGCGAGCAGGTCAAGATACCTGTTCTCCCGGTCAAGGAGGTAGGCAGGGTAGATCATCGGTTCACCCAGGTCATCCTTCATGTATTCGATTTCGATTTTCGCGTCCAGGTTCAGGGATAGGATTATTTCGGTGATCCTGGTTTTGAGCCGCGCAGGATCCTCGGAAGGGGTTACGTGAAAGTCCACCAGGATGCTGCATTTTTCAGGGGTCGATAGCGCCCTTTCGCCTCCGTTTATCCATATCACATTGCTGACGGGGTCGTCGAATAGTTCGTGCTTTTCCAGGGGGATCGTATTGATAGCCCTGATGATCTCAGCCATCGCGTCGATGGCGTTCGTCCCTGAGGCCGGGTCGGCTGCATGGGCGCTTTTGCCCGTCACGGTTATTTCGTAGAGATAGCACCCCCTGGACCCATAAGCGATAGAGGGGAAAGAGGGTTTTGCGCTGCAGAGTCCCCGAGTCGATTCCAGCACTATGGAAAGATCAACGTTTTCGGCGTACCTGCTCCTGATGAAGGTTTTTGCACCCAGTGAATAAGGGCCTTCCTCGTCCACGGAGGCAAGGAATACTACGTTGAATGAAGGTTCCTCGCCTTGCGCGATCCGCTCCAGGCATTCCTCAAGGGCAAGCAGGAGCGACACCAGGCCGCCTTTCATGTCTGCCGCGCCAAGTCCGTATACTTCATCTCCGACAAGGGTTCCCTTCAGCGGCGGGTATGTCCATCCTTCCGTAGGGTAGATAGTGTCCATGTGGGCGTTTATCAGTATCGTCGAGGGCTTGTCGAGATCGAGCATGCTGATGACGTTTGCGCACTTGTAGTTGTAGTCACGGGTTTCGATGACTTCCTGCCTTACCGGGTTCGCCCCGATGTCCTTCATGTGTCTGAAGACGAACTCCGATATCTCATGCTCCCTGAAATAGGGCGAATAAATGGAGATCAGGTCGTTCAGGAGTCCGAAAGCCTTGTTCATTTCACCTCTGTTCATACTGACTCCTCCCGGTTCCGCGGAGCGGTTTTTTGCTCGATCATGCTTTTGCGAAAGGGATCGGCAAACATATCAGGCTCTGGTTCAGAACCGTGCGCCCATGGCCCTTGGGAACGGCATGTCGAGCATAGAAAGCAGTCCCGGCGGGGCATTCAACACATGGGGGATCATGTTGACGGCCATCGATATGGTGCCTATCCCACCCGGTATCTCGGGCTTGATGACCATGCTGAGCGACGAAGTTTCGCCCTTGATATCAATGTAATCACCTGTTTCGACGCCTTCAAGATGCGGGTGGACCTGCTGGGGATGTTCCAGCCAGATCACGGGTTCACCGTTTACCAGGCCTTTAGCCGTGTGGTTGCACCCTGCCACCATTCCCGGCCCTATCTTTACGTGGGGGGTTTCCCTGTGAACGCCGGAGATTATCGGCTCCCTGGTTTCTACTACTTCATCCAGATCCCATCCGAGAGTGTCGGCGATCATGTGCACCGATTGCTGGAAGCCTATGTGGCCAGTTATTCTGCCTTCTTTCAGCCCTTTTTCGAACTCTTCGGGGCTTGTTCCTACACCCTGAGTCTTCATTACTCCATGTCCGAAGGGTGAAAGGTCATTGATACGGGAAGCCTTTATGGACAGGACCCTCTGGAAAGGGGCGGTCAGCGTGAGTATAAGGGTGTCCAGGATGAACCCGGGATTGATCCCGGTTCCGAGAATGGTCACTCCCGAATTCCTGGCTGCCTGGTCAATGCTGGCTGCAAGTTCCGGTTCTACTATATGGGGGTAGGACATCTCTTCGGCGATGCTTATCACGTTCTTGCCTGATCTTGCGTATTCCAGTATTTCGGGGCAGGCTTCCCGGGCAAAAGAGGTGGTGGCCTGGATAACTATGTCGGCGTCCACAGAAAAAGCTTCATCGGGTGAAGTGGTGATGACTCCCGTTTTATGCCCGAGGCCCAGGATCTCCCCCAGGTCCTTGCCCTGTTTTTCCTTCCGGGAGGCGGCAGCGGCGGCTATCTCTATCCCCTTTTTATCCAGGAGGAGCCTCGCGATCCCGCTTCCCATTGCTCCCAGCCCCACCACTATTACCCTTGTGGGTTTCTTTCCCTCCCCTGATGCCTGTTCTCCTGCTCTGACCATTTTTACCATTCCCTTCTTCATCTTTTGCATATGTCCTGACCGACAGCAGGGCCGAGGGGATGGGAATGTTCATTACGACAAGGCAATATTTGCCTTTCTTTGAGCCTGCCCTGCTCAGCGTCTGATTTTTAAGGCATCTCGAGGTCCTTATCAGAAGGAATATAACCCAGGCGTACAGGCCTTGTCTAATGCCGCCTGGTGCGGCGATCTGACTTTTTTCAACTTATGCCTGTCGAGGGATAAAACTTGTATAATCCGGTCCGGGACCCCCTGGATAAAACCCTCAACGGCTGCGGAATTTACTTTCCTTGTTTATTGGCGGGAAAGGGTTAGGATATGATGACAGGCAGATGGATTTCCGGGAAGGTGGACGATGTTGCCAAAATTCGTGATAGACAGGAAGGTTTTTGTCCTTTTTCCCCAGGCCCGGGTTTGCGGGCTGGTTATCGAGGACCTGGACAACAGTATTGCCTGGGACGGAAGAGAGATGCTCGGCCAGGCCTGCCGGGAGGCGGCCATCAGGCTTGGTGAAGTCCCCTTTGGGGAGAGTCCCTTTTTTGTGCCGTGGAGGGATGCATTTCGCGTCTTCGGGGCGCCGAAGGGTTATCGCTCTTCCGTGGAGGCTCTTGCAAAACGGGCTGCGAAGGGCGGCTGTCCTCCAACGATTAATCCCATTGTTGACCTGTACAACGTTACGTCGCTGAAATTCCTTTTCCCCTGCGGAGCGGAGGACCTGGATGCAGTGGTGGGGGACGTCCGACTGAAAGCCGCCCAGGGTGGCGAACCATTTCTGCCCCTCGGGGAAGAGGAAAACGATCCCACCCGCGAGGGAGAGATCGCCTATATCGACGATGCCGGAGCTATCTGTCGCTGCTGGAACTGGCGCGAGGCCGACAGGACGAAGCTGACTCCCGGGACGAAGCGGGCACTTTTATGCATGGAAAGCCTGTCTCCTGAACGTGATGAAGAGTTGCGAAGGGCGTTGGATTTTATTGATATTGCGGTACGAGAGAACCTTGGCGCAAAGACCAGGAACTTCTGGCTTGACAGCGGATGTATGCAGGTGGATCTACCCTGACGCAGGAGCGGGATCGGGCATCAAAGACCGGATCCTGTCTTTAGCGGTCTTTCCAGCGCTTGATGTAATTGATCCTGTCATAAATCGTTTTCCCGCTCTTTGGTCAGGCCGTCACAGGCAATATGCATGATGAAATCCGGGAGGTAAATTGATATGGCTGACGCGTGTGCAAAGGATTATGGATCAATGCATCCTCGGGACTTTCGATACCTGGTGAGAGACGGTAAATGGCGAAAACCCACTTCCGGAGTCTGCAAGGGCTATGCCCAGGGAAACCTGGCTATTCTTCCAAAATCAGTTGCTGACGATTTCCTCCTGTTCTGCGTCCGTAATCCAAAACCTTGTCCCCTGCTTGATGTAATCGAAGCGGGTTCTGTGAAACCGTCAGTGGGGCTGGATTCGGATATCCGAATCGACCTGCCCCGTTACAAGATCTTCAAAAACGGGGAATTGGTCGAGGAGCCGGACAATCTCCTTGACTGGTGGAGGGATGACATGGTTTCCTTCCTGCTGGGATGCAGTTTCTCCTTTGAAACAGCACTGATGTCTGCGGGGATAAGGATCAGGCATATCGATCTCGACCTGCGGTGCCCAGTTTTTTCTACCAGCATAGAGTGCAAACCGGCAGGTGTTTTCTCGGGCAACATGGCCGTAAGCATGAGGCCGATCCCAAAGGACAAAGTGGTGAAGGCCATCCAGATAACATCCAGGTATCCTTCTGTCCATGGTGCTCCGGTACATGTCGGCGATCCGGCAGAGATCGGGATCAAGGACATAAGGAAACCCGATTTTGGAGATGAGGTTCCTTTCGAGGACGGGGAAGTTCCGGTTTTCTGGGCCTGCGGCGTCACGCCCCAACTTGTGGCTATGAGGACCCGACCGGAAATAATGTTTACGCACTACCCGACTTTCATGTATGTTACTGACCTTTTGAATGAGGATCTGGCAGCGTTATAGGGAATTGCCGGTTCCAGGAACAGCAGACCGAAAAGGGCCCTTCCGGAAACCGGAAGGGCCCTTGCAATATTTATAGATGTCTCGGAACAAAGAAGATTTGGCATTACGCTGAACTTAAGGGGTAAGTGTAGGACAAACAAGACGTAACTTGCTTGTCTTCAAGACAAAATTTGCGAAAAAAGATCTAATTTCGATTATTAGGTTAACGCAATAAATCAGTCTTACTCCAAGATGATGAAAATCTCAATTCAAGTCATCAAGCCCACCCAAAGTCAACAAAAAACAAGCAAGGAGAAAAGAGTACCAGGAATTCTTACCAATAGGTGAGCAAAAATTTTCCATTACCAGGCAAATCAGATATAGATGGACTGTTACAACATTTTTCTCTGATAGGGAAAATCAGCTTGAAAGGGAAGGACAACGGGGAAGGTTTTTTGAAATCAGGTGGGAAGAAAAAAGTCAAGGCTTGAGCCCTTGAAAACGTGCTATAAGGTTATGTTTTTTTCCTGTAGCAAGATTTCCAAAGACCGAAGCTTTGTAGTGGCTGAGTTTTTGTAATGTCTACCGAGTACAACAATTAAGGCGTCAAGAACGTTCATGGCGGATACTGTTGAGTAATGGCCGGAGGCCGGTTCCACCGGAAGGACAACGGATGCGAATTTTGTTGCCGGGCAGGTCAAATCCGAAGTGATCAGAATTACCGGTACCCCGAGAGAGTTTACATATTCAACAGCCTCAATAGTTCTTGAGGCATAATGTGGACCTCCGAGAGAAAGAGCCAGCAAGGCATCGTTTTTTGTAAGGTCCACAAGGCTGGAGTACATGTCGTCCGAACCGGAATTTCCCGGCAGGGATACATGAGTTAGAAACTGCCGTAACAGGGAGTAGGCGTAAAGGGCGACTCCCTGAGTAGTCCTGAATCCCAAAAGTGCTATGGTTCTTGCAGATTTCAAGATATGTGTTGCTTGATCAAAATTTTCCATTAGTAGTGGGGTAAGCGATCTTTTCAGGCTTTCAACATTTGACATGGTTGTTTGAGTGAGTATTGAACTTTCAAAATTTGCTTTTGAATCCAAGGGAGCTTGCCATGATTCTTCAACCTGCCACCATAAGGACGTTTTGATAGGCAAAAGAACCTTCTTGAGTTCATCAAGAAATTCATGGAAAGAGGCGTAACCCAAGTGAGATGTTGTACGAACTACTGTAGCAGGAGAAACGCCGCTAGCATTGGCTAACTCTTCAACATTCATAAAAGCGGCCTGTTGATAGTTGTTAAGAATGAACTTGCAGAGAATCCTTTGGCGGGTCGAAAAATGCGAAACCCCCTGCCTAAGTTTTTCAAAAAGATCAGGCTGCTCTCTCGAATTACCCACCTTAGTATCTCCCCGTTGAATTGGTTGGAAGAAAAATATTTTTCATATCAAATCTTACTTGACCTATTGCATTTCATCAAGTAAGATTTGCAAGTGAAAGGTTTATTTCAATAATTTATATAAATGAAAGAAAAAAGTTCAAAAAAATGATTACTGTCTATATGGGGGGCGCGCCTTAATGGAAAAACGATGGGAGATTCTCTACTTGGGCCAGGAGGATTGCGTAAAAGCCGGTGCTACCGACATGCAGGGAGCTATGAAGGCTACGGAAAGGTCCTTTTTCCTCCACGGAATGAATGATTTCATCCAGCCGGGTAAACCAGTCATTCGATGGGGTGGACCAGAAACCGAAGAAACGATGGGGCGGATTATGTCTATGCCCTCCTATCTTGGAGGAGCGAGGTACTCTGACGAGTTGGAAAAGAGGGGTCTTCTGGGACCTGTAAATACTTCGGGGATTAAGTTTATCCCGAGTCGTCCCTGGAATCCGGAGAAATATGGTCTTCCAAGGGCTAGTGCCCTAATTATCATAGTTGATCCTGAGACTTTGATTCCGCAATGTGTCATGGATGGGGCAATTGTCAGCGCGATGAGAACCGGAGCAGCCTCCGGGGTCGCAGCAAAATTTTTGGCTAGACAGGATTCAGAAACAATGGGACTTGTCGGAGCAAGTGTGCAGGGACGCACGCAGCTGGCGGCCATGAAATGTGGAGTTCCCTCACTTAAAAAGTGCAAGGTTTTCGATAAGCGCTACGAGACAGCAGTTGATCTTGCAACAGCGATGACCGATAAGGTCGGGATGGAAATAATTCCTGTAAAAACACCGGGAGATGCCATAAAAGGGGTGGACGTGGTTAGCACCGCCACGATAGCTAGCGAGCCTTATGTTGATTACCGGTGGTACTCCGAGGGAGTTTTCCATGCAGAGATTTCGTTCTGGGACACCCCACCCGAAGCTCTTGGCGTATTCGACAAAATATTTGTTGATGACTGGTATCAGGTTAAACATCATGGAGTTGATGTGTCCTGGAGGGCTGTTAGAGATGCGGTAATAACTGAAGAAAGGGTTAATGGCAACCTCGGTGAGGTGATCACCGGGAAAAAAGCTGGCAGGGAATCCAGAATGGAAAAAATATTTTTTAATCCTATAGGACTGGGGATACATGATCTTTCTGAAGCATTCAGAGTTTTTTGCAATGCGAAGGAAAAAGGTATAGGTAAAAAATTAGTCCTGTTTGAGAAACCAGATGATTGGCTTTCTTATTTAAAGGTCTAACGTTTTGTTGGCATAGGAAAATTAACTAAGAGAAATTATGGATCAATTTGAACATAAGAGTCCGGAATGACAAGGGGGTGAAGTAGATAAACACCTTGAAACGCCAGGCTAAACTGCTCTTTGGAGGTGAAATGGTATGGTCAAGAAAAAAGTTAATTTATTAATGTTTCTTTGTCTTGTGGTTCTGCTTACATTCCAGGGTGCGACATTAGCCAACGCAAATCAAAAGGAGTTTATCCTGTCTCACATTATGCCCCAGGATCATTTTCCCCACCACGTAAAGGAAGCGATGGGTTCCGGGAAAATTGTTTACGGTTTAGAGAATCACAAAACTCATGCTGTCTTGTTGAATTTCCTTGCCGAACAGTTCCCTAAAGCGGTAAAGAAAGATATTTTCCCCGCTGCTTTCCAGGCAAAGGGTGATAAAAACACCTCAAGAAATTGAAATAATGGAAGAAGACGGACAGGTTGCTGTAGCGATGTGTCGAGCAGCACTTGATGTTATTGCTCCAGGAGTTCACGAGTACGAGGTAGCCTTGGCGATTATGGAAGGTGGGACTCGAAAAGCAGCTGAATTCCTCTCGAAGCAGCAAAGTGGCATCAATCGTATGTTCTCCCCCCTCATTCATAATCTGCAGATTCTCCAGACCGGCCCAGACATGCATATGGTCCATAGAAGAGCCTCAAGCAAAATCATTAATAAAGGTGATTCTGTTTATATGTGTTTTTGTAACCTGGTCGACTACAAAGGGTTCCATTTAGGTTTTGATAGACAGTACTTTGTTGGTAGCCACACTGAAGAAGAAGAAAAAGTCTATTATCAGGCAATTGAAGGGCAGAAGAAGGCTCTTGGTTTGACGAAAATGGACAAATCACTTCAGGTCTTATAAAGGGGACGAGCCAATATGAACCTTATTCAACGAAAGACCCTTGTTTCCATTTTGGAGGAATTACCTGCTTTCAATTGTCTTGCGGACGGTTTGGAGGAGTTGGTTAGTCCAAAGTATGGTGTTATATCGGGTTTTCAGGATTTGATCCACGAAATCGAGGCCATAAGAAAAATTGATCTGGCAGAAATCGAACCCTTCTGAATCCATCTAAGGGGGAGCCCAAATGGTAAACACTATTGAGATTGTTGCCTCAAAGATAAGAAACCTTGAGATATCACCTGTGGAATTGGTGGAAACCATAATCCATTCAATCAAAGTGTTAAATGAAACTTCAAAAATATATATCACTATTTGCGAAGAATCAGCGATAGAAGAAGCAAAAAAGGCTGAGTGCGATATTGCTCAAGGACGTTACAGAGGATTGTTACATGGTATTCCCTATTGTTGCAAAGATCTTTTCAAAACAGCCGGAATAAAAACTACAGGCGGCTCAAAAGTATTGGCAGATTACATACCTGAAGAAGATGCTTTTCTGGTTGGAAGATTGAAGGAACAAGGTGCAATATTAATTGGAAAAGTCAATCAACATGAATTCGCCTATGGGATAACTGGTGAGAATCCTCACTATGGCACTGTTTCTAATCCCTACAACACAGATCGTCTTGCCGGTGGCAGCAGCAGCGGTTCAGCCGCTGCGGTAGCCTTGGACCAGGCTTTCTTCTCTCTTGGCACCGATACGGGAGGTTCAGTAAGAGTCCCGGCTTCTCTTTGCGGAATCGTGGGGCTCAAACCCAGTTACGGGTTACTTTCACTCGAAGGAGTTATTCCGTATTGTTGGTCCCTTGATCATGCTGGTATTTTTTCCAGAACGGTCAATGATGCCAAGATCGTATTGGAGGCTCTAACTGACCAAGATTATTGCAATACAAAAAATCGAATGGATTTGGCTGGCTTGAGAGTTGGTGTGCCTACTGCCTTTTTTGAAGAGGGATTAGACTCAGAAATTGATGACAGAATGAATGATTTAAAACAAGTACTCACTTTTGAAGGGGCAGAATTAGTGCCAGTTTCAATGCCTGATTTGAAGTATTCAAGAACCGTTTCTTTGGTGATGCAACTTGTTGAATGTCTTAGTTACCATTCAAGGTACCTTGAAGAAAAAGGATCTCTTTATGGGGAAGACCTGAAATCAGGCATGACGGCAGGCCAATTTATTTTAGCTGAGCACTATGTAAGAGCAAAAAGAATGCAAAAGGTTTACAGGCAGCAATTCGATTGTGTCCTTGAAAACGTCGATTGTATGCTTACTCCGACAACGCCATGTGTTGCGCCAATAAAGAAAGCTTCCAGCGTTATGTTAGGTTCAAAAGAAGTGCCAGTAGGTAATGCTCTAACCATGTATACCTCTTTCTTTTGTTTAACAGGAAATCCTGCAATTAGCATCCCCTGTGGAAAAGACTCTCGAGGATTGCCATTTGGAGCACAGGTTGTTGGAAAAACCGGAAAAGATGATGATGTTCTGTCTGTTGCTTTAGGTTTGGAAAGATGTATCGAAAAGATATAAAGAAAAACATCCATTTTCTGCTGGATGCTTTTTTGGACAGTAGAAAGGGATAGACAATTTCTTCCTGTCTTTAACCATCTATTGTTCTGGTTTAGTATATTCAAAAAACTGAGGGCCGATCCCAAAGGTTTAAAAACTTTAAAGGGCTCGGCCCTTTGATATGACAGAGGGTACTTGGGGAAAGCATAAAAAGATTTGCCATTCAACAGAGGTTGGAGAATGCTGCTCTCAGGAGCTTGGTTGAATGTCATTCCTCTTTGCCTAATTATTTTTTGAACGTGGCTATGAGGACCCGACCGGAAATAATGTTTACGCACTACCCGACTTTCATGT